>JBIHZT010000058.1:0-11126 GCA_044240265.1 Luteolibacter sp.
GAACTCGAAAACAAGGTCTTCCGGGTCCAACGCGAAGACGAGCTGCCGGTTTTCCTCAACGTGGATGACAAGCAGATCTACTTCGAGGTCGATCTCGGCAACATCGACGCCATCATCTCCCAGGAGCTGCTGATTTCCCTGCTCGCGCTCAACACCGAGATCCTTCCCGTCAGCGTCGGACTCGACACCAGCCACCCGGCAGACCGGCGGCTGGTGCTGGTCGAGAGCCGCGAAACCGGCGACCTGTCCGATCAGGAACTGCTCGCCGTGTTCGACGCGCTTGAACTCGCGGTGGACCGCGTCACCGAAATCCTCGCCCCTTCCTTCAACTCCTAACTCCTTTCCATCATGAGCATATTCTCACGCATTTTCAAAATCGGCCAAGCCTCCGCCAACAAGGTGGTGGAGAAGTTCGAAAAACCCGAGCTGATGCTCGAACAAGCGATCGCGGACAAGGAAAAGCAGATCCGCGAGGTCAAGCAATCCGTCCAACAGGTCATCGCCACCGAGCGCCAGACCAAGGCGCAGCTCGAAAAGGAGAAGGCCGAAAAATTCCAATGGGAACAGAAGGCGGAAGCCGCCATGCGCTCCGGCCGCGAGGATCTGGCGGTGAAAGCGCTGGAACGCGCCAGCGAGCACGAAAGCCGCGCCGCCTTGCTGGAACCTAGCTGGCAGGGCCAGCAATCCTCCGTTGCCGAGCTCAAGCAGGAAGTCATCAAGATGGAGGCCGAAGTCGCGGAATTCCGGCGCAACAAGGATTTCATCATCGCCCAGAGCAAGGCCGCGCAGGTCAAAAAGGACATCTACGAGGCCAAGGCCAAGATCACGAACAAGCGCAGCCCGGACGACCTGATGGCCCGCATGAAAGCCAAGGCCGAGCGTCAGGGCTACGAAGCGGAAGCCGCCAAGGAAATGGCCGACAACTCCGGTGCCACCACTCTGGAGGACGAGTTCAAAACCCTCGCCACCGGCTCCGGAAGTCCCGACGTGCAGGCCAAGCTCGACGCCCTCAAGGCCAAGCTTGGAACCACCAGCCCCGGCTAACTGATCGCGATGTTCCCGACCACACCGAGCACACCGCCAGCGGGGAGGCACGTCCTCGCCGAGCTGACCGGCTGCCCGGCTGTGGTCTTGAACGATCCCGCCGGCTTGGAAAAATGCTTCCGCCGTTGCGCCGAAGAAGGCGGTGCCACGCTGGTCTCGTCCCATTTCCATCACTTCTCGCCACAAGGTGTTAGTGGAGTGGTCGTCATCGCGGAAAGCCACCTCACCGTCCACACTTGGCCCGAGCACGGCTACGCGGCGGTGGACGTATTCACCTGCGGCCGCCCGGAAGTCGCCGAGGCGGTGATGGAACTCATCATCGCCTCCCTCCACACGGAGACCGTGCACCGGACCTCGTTCGAGCGCGGGCCTCACTCCATCCCGCAGCGACTCCCCGCATTCACATGATAGACAGCCTTGCCGACCGCTCCTGCGCCGGAGTCCCCGCCTTACGGAAATCCCTAATTGCCGAACACGGCTGCGAAGCCCTGGAGCTCGACTACGAACTCAAACTCGTGCTATTCCTCACCGCCCGAATCGACGGCGAGACGAACCACGCGGAAAAGGAATTTGCCGCCGCCGTGGCTCGGAAAATCGAATGGTCCGCCGCGCACGAGCGCCTGTTGGAAGCCCGCGTCTTCGCCCAACCGGGCTACGATTTGTCCGCGCTGAAATTCGGCAAACAACACGCGGCGTGGGGCGAACAACTCTTCCGCGTCGCCGCCGGCATGGTGCTGGCCGATGGCTCGATCCATTCCGACGAGCGGCTGTTCCTCACCAACCTTACCTATCAACTCCTCAACGGCGACACCGCCCGCGCCCAGCAGATCCTCGCCCGACTGGAATCCGGCGAAGAAGAACCAGTCAAACCGACGCCGGTGAAAATGCCGAAAGAGGACTTGGAAACCTG
Source organism: Luteolibacter sp. (assembly GCA_044240265.1). GTDB lineage: Bacteria > Verrucomicrobiota > Verrucomicrobiia > Verrucomicrobiales > Akkermansiaceae > Luteolibacter. The sequence goes on from JBIHZT010000058.1 coordinate 1,955, forward strand.
CCTCGCCGAACTCACGAAACTCGCCGGACTCGCCAACGTGAAGGCTGAGATTGAGAGCCTCGTCCGTTTCCTGGAAATCAACAAAGCCCGCGAGCAGCACGATCTCAAAGGCGCTGCCATGTCGCTGCACATGGTGTTTTCCGGCAATCCCGGCACGGGGAAAACCACCGTCGCGCGCATCGTATCCCGGATCTTCTCCGCGCTCGGTGTTTTGGAAAACGGCCACCTGGTAGAGACCGACCGGCTCGGCCTCGTCGGCCAATACGTGGGCCACACCGCGAAAAAGACCGACGATCTGGTGAACCAGGCTCTCGACGGCGTGCTGTTCGTGGACGAGGCCTACGCGCTCGTCTCCGGCGGGGAAAACGACTTCGGCCGCGAGGCCATCGACACGCTGGTGAAGCGCATGGAGGATTTCCGCGAGCGGCTGATCGTGATCGTCGCCGGCTATCCGGACGACATGAAGCGCTTCATCAACACCAACCCCGGCTTGCAGTCGCGGTTCACGATCCACTTGAATTTCGAGGACTACACCGCACCGGAGCTGGTCTCGATTTTCAAAGGATTCTGCGAGAAAAACCAATACACGCTCGCCCCGGATGCGGAAACCGCGCTGGAGGCCCGCACCGCCGCCGAGCTCAAAGCCGCCGGCCGCGGCTTCGGCAACGGCCGCCACATGCGGAATTTGTTCGAAAAAGCCATCCGCAAGCACGCCGTCCGCCTCTGCATGCGCAAGCGCGAGTGGACCAAGGAGGAGCTCAGCCAGCTCACTACCGAAGACCTCGTCTAGGGGCGTAAGGACTTGCATCGCGCGAGCCGTCCATTTTACGCTCCTCCGCCCCGCCGTGCTCTACCACTCCACCAACAACCCCGCCTACCGCGTCGATCTCAAGGAAGCCATCCTGCGCTCGCTGCCGCCGGACAACGGACTCTACATGCCCGACCAGCTGCCCGTGCTCGACGCCCCATTCTGGGAGATCTGGCGCGAACTCACCTTTCCGGAAATCGGCATCGCCGTGGCGGACGCGTTCTTCGGCGAAGACGTCCCGCCTCAAGCGCTTGTCGACATCGTCGAAGGCACCGTCTCCTTCGACGCCCCGCTCGTCACGCTCGGGCCGGGTGATCACATCCTGGAACTTTTCCACGGCCCCACGCTCGCCTTCAAGGACTTCGGCGCGCGTTTCATGGCCCGCCTGATGGCTTGGCTCACCCGTGGCGAAGACCGCGAACTCACGGTGCTGGTCGCGACTTCCGGCGACACCGGCGGCGCGGTCGCCTCCGCGTTCCACAACGTCCCCGGCACCCGAGTGATCATTCTCTATCCGCAGGGCAAGGTTTCCGGGCTCCAGGAAAAACAACTCACCGCGCTCGGCGGCAACATCACCGCGCTGGAAATCGAGGGCTCCTTCGACGACTGCCAGGCGCTGGTGAAATCCGCCTTCCTCGATCGCGATCTCTCGGAACGGCTCAACCTAACGTCCGCGAATTCCATCAACCTTGCGCGCCTCGTGCCGCAGAGTTTCTACTACATCCACGCGGCCCGCCAACTGCCGGAAGGTGTGCTGCCCACCTTCGTCATCCCGTCGGGAAATTTCGGCAACCTCACCGCCGGCCTGCTCGCCATGCAGCTCGGACTGCCGGTCGACCACTTCGTCGCCGCGACCAACCGCAACGACGTGGTCCCGGAATTCCTCCGCTCCGGCCAATACACGCCGCGTCCCAGCGTGCCGACGATTTCCAACGCCATGGACGTCGGCGCGCCGTCCAATTTCGTCCGCATGCAGGCGCTCTTCGGCGGCTCGTGGGATGCCATGAAAACGCGCGTCGCCGGCATGACCTTCAGCGACGACCAGACCCGCGCCGCCATCCGCACCGTCAAGGCGCTCTACGATTACGAGATCGACCCGCACGGCGCGGTCGGCTGGCTGGCGGCCAAGAAGTGGCGCTCCGTTCATCCCGCCAGCGCCACCGTCACCCTCGAAACCGCGCACCCCGCCAAGTTTCTCGACGTGATGGAAGCCGAGCTGGGATCGGGCTGCGTGGAGATCCCCGAGCGCCTCGCCATCCTCGCCCAGCGCGAAAAAGTGGCCACTTTGCTCCCCGCCGACAAGGCAGTCTTCAGGGACTGGCTCGTGGCTTCCACTTGAGGGGTCTGGAGTCGCCTCGTTGCTCATGGGCGAGACGCTCATGCCACTTTGGAAATTTCTCCTTGATCCGCTTCCAGAATTGCGATTTGTTCCCAAGAACACTGTTCATAAAGCAATGCAACCGGAACTCACACTACGCCAACAGGAAATCCTCGACTACCTGCGGAAATCGCAGCGTCAAACCGGCATCATGCCGTCCACCCGTGAAATCCAACACTTCTTCGGGTTCGCCAGCCAGACCGCCGCCATGAGCCACTTGCGGGCGCTTGAGCGCAAGGGCGTCATCCAGCGTCTGCCGGGAAAAGCCCGTGCGGTCATTTTCCCGGACGAGTTGGACCGGGGAGAGATTGTAGATGTCCCGATGTACGGCAGCATTGCCGCAGGCATGTCGCAGGACGTGGAGCAGGAACGTCAGGGCTGTATTTCCATCGATGTGACTGCTTTGGGGATTCCCCGCAACGCCCGCACCTTCGCGCTCAAGGTCCGTGGAAACTCGATGATCGACGCCCATATTTGCAATGGGGATACGGTGATCCTGGAATTCAAGGAGCCACGCAAAGGCGACATCGTGGCGGCACTCATCGACGGGGAAACCACGCTCAAGCGCTACCTCGTGGAAAAAGGAAAACCCTTCCTCCGTGCGGAAAACGCTGATTTTCCGGATCTGATTCCCGCCCAGGAATTGATCATTCAAGGCGTCCTGATCGCCCTGATGCGACAAGCCGCCTGAGTGTTTGCGCTTGAGATTGTCGGAGACGTCCTTTCGGCCAGTCCGCGGGATCAGACGCGGAACGAATTCGCCCGAAGTCACCTTTGGGAAGCCGGACATTGATGATTCCTTCGTCGGGCCCAAGCGGAGGTTCAGTCCCTTGCGGGGCGCTTGCCAGCTTGTTTTCCAGACAGTTTTTGGTCTTCGCAGCCGGGCGTTTGTTAACGTTTCGGAAAGATTGACGAGCGGAAATGTTTTCCCTAGCCTTCACCGTAATCCAAATGGCTACCGATTCGATTACGTTCTTGTGTCCAGCCTGCGGCATCAAGCTGACGGTTCCGGGTAGTCTCGCGGGTGTCACCGGACCTTGTCCTACCTGTCGCACGCTAATTCAAGCACCCTATCCCACTCCGCCGGTGGCGATCACGCCCACAGCCCCACCCACTTACGAGCCGCAGGTCCCCCCCCCCACGAATTATGCGCCGATTCCCGTAGCGCCTGCCGCGGTTTATCAGACGCCTCCCCTTTCCCCGGCTCAAATGCCACCGCCTCAGGCGACTCCGCCGCAGATGCCTCAACCTCAGGCGCTTCCAACACAGTTGCCATCGGTGCAGGTGACACCGCCGGTGGAAACACTTCCCTCACCCACCTCCACTCCCGCCGCGCTTCGGCCGGAACCGCGGCAACTGCCCAACCGGACGAGCCACGGCGAGCCGATCGCCAAGCAAATGCCCGAGCCAAGCCGCAACTCGGAATCCTCAAGAGCACCGCTGCCACTCGGCAAACATCCGCACTCGAAAGGCATTTTCTACCGGATTCTCGTTCCCTTGCTTTTCTTTGTCGCGGCAGGTGCCCTCATTTACGGAATCCTGACGCTTCTCAACCAAAAGCCCGAGAACGCCTCATCCAAGCTCCCGATAGACTCCTCTACCGTTCGTCCGATCCTTCCCGAAAACGGCCAGCCCCCGAAAAATCAACCGCCACCGCAGGAAACAACACCGGTTCCGACCCTGCCTGTCCCCGCCCCGGATCTGCCGCAGATAGATGAGCCGCCGACGGTGGCCCCCGATGCCAGCGAATCCGCCACCCCGGGCATGGCTGCGATGGAAGTGTTGGAAAAATTCCTCTCCGCAAAGTCACTCGCCGAGCGACTGCCGATGATCGAGACCAAGACACCGGAAGCGGAGCTTGCCAAATCCTGTCTCAACGGCCCGCTTCCGGCGACGAGCAAGATCGAAATCGACGCGCAGGAGACCAACTCCGTGGAGCAGGTGGTCGATTTCTATCACAACGTGGATTTCGTGACCGACGGCCAACCGATCAATCCCCAAACCCTTCTCGTCAGGACCCGTGGGACGGGTGAACCCAAAGTGGTGGTGGATCCGTTCCTCGACACCTTTGGCGGACGGCTCGCCGCCTATGCCAGGACTCCGTCCGACAAGGCGGGAATCTTCCAGGTTACCGTTTCCGCCGTCGCCTCCTGCAATGACGAGCACGTCCCTAACCGCGAGAAGAAACTGACCCTCAAGCTGCTTTCTCGCGACAACACCAAGGAAATTGCCAGGGCGTATTTCGGCCGGCAGTCGAAAATCGGTGTGATGCTCGAAGACGGCACGTTCAGCCTGAGCTATGGCAAGGCCAAGGCCTGCACCGTGATGCTCCGTTGGAATACTGAGGACAATCCCGGCATGCCCTATCTGGAGGCGCTCACTTTGAAGACGCTGGACTGGAACCCTTGATCCGGCCCGCCTCCTGCAAAGCACGCCAACCACCGCGCAGGACGGACACTTCGGCCCCCAACCCCAAGGCCCGGATGCGTTCGGCGACTTGCGCGCTAAGCCCGCAGTTTTCGTCACCGCAATAAACGATGACACGCGGCGTTTCCATGATCCGGCCGGCCACCTCCGCCTCGAACGCCTGCATGTCCTCGGCGGGATCGAGATTCCACAGGACGGATCCGGGAACTCCGGTTTTCTCCCAGTCATTGCGCGGTCGGGCATCCACCCACAGGATTTTCGCGGTGGCTGGAATTTGCTCAAAACACACCTCACCGGGCTTCAAGGTGGCGGGGTCACAGGCAAACTTGCGCTCCGGGCCCCCTTTCATCAGATAGGTCCCACCAGCCGCGGCCAGGGAAACAAATCCGATCGCCAACAACTGACCGAACGCGTTCATTGCTTCGTGGACTTGCGCACTACGGCGAACGCCTGCTGGACCTTGTGCTTCTCAACCACGCAGTCGGTCTCGATGCGCAGGACCGCGAGTGCCGGCACGGTGACATCCACAGGCGTGACGACAAGGTCGTAGTTCCTACCGGCCTCAATAGTCCGGACCTCCGTTTTGAAGGCCGGCGAGGAAGAATCGATTGCCCCTCCGCCATGTGGATGTGGATGATCTCGGGTTTCTGCTCGCCGCCGATTTCCCACTTCACGGTCTTCGGCTCCACGCCGATCAGCACTGGGATTTTGACCCGCAGGGTGAGTTGCACCGAAGGCTTGTCCGCCGGATCGGCGTCCAGATAGATGGCGAGCATTTTATCAACGGTTCCCGAGAAATTCCCCATTTCGAAAGTGGTCTTTACGACGCCGGACTCACCCGGTGCATAACTGAGCTTACCGCCGGAAATCTCGACCTTGAGGCAGGAGCAGGTCGGATCCGCCTTGGCGATCGTGACGGGCTTGGCGGTCTTGTTGGTAAATTTGAACTCCGCGGTCACAGTGGCTGCATCCGCCGGCGCGTCCATTTCCTTGACGGGTTCTGAAAACTCCAGACCTGCGGCTTGGACGCAAGCGACGAGCGCCAACCAGATGCCTATTGCAAATTTCATGGGCACATTATGAACCCGGGTTCTTCGGCGGCGCAAGGGCAACACCAATAATCAGCCGCCCGCCGCGCCATGCCGGTCCGAGCACGAACAAGGGCCGCTTCCCTTCCAGGCGGGCGTCCGTCTTCAACACCTTTTTCCGGCTCAACCACAGCTCGAGATCCAGCCCCATCACCTCGGCGGTCGGAAGGCTGCGCGCCTCGAAGCGGACCAGCACCTCATCGGACGGCTTGAGCGGCTGGGCCCAATTTTCATAACTCCGTAGCAATGGTTGCACATCCTGTCCGAGAACCCGGTAGTTCTTAAAGCGGAGCCGCTCCTCACCGCGCAGGCGTTTTTCAATATCCGGCGTCACTTTGACGGTCTTCTTCCCGGCGACCAGCGGATCGCCGTCCGTGGCATAATAGACCGTGACACCAACCCTGCCGATGTTGGCTTTGCCGGGATCCTCCAGGCAAAACGCGCTTCCGGACAGTGCCACCACGGCCACCATCAGAAGTTGCAATTTTTTGCGAAAAATCACCATGGCTCCACTTCCCCTCCGATGCTCGCCGTGGAATCGAACTCCCGGTCTCCCGGCAGCATGACAGTTTCAGAAAAATCCGTGGTGTCCGGGATGGCGTTCACCCCGTTCAGGACGATGACCATGGCGGATGCTTTGGTGCTGGCAAACCACTCGGCATTCACGCCGCTTTCCGGCGTATAGACCACCGGTTCCACGGGGATCGCCCTGGGTGCGCCCACGACGTCGATTTCAGGCGTGGAGTTGATTTTGGTTCCCGCCCAGAACGTCAGCACCATCCCGGCGCAGGCGGCCATCGGCATCAACCAGGATTTCCAGAAAAACGGCATCTTGGAAGGAGCGGCCTGTGGAGTTTGCTCGCGGATGGACTGAAGTACCTTGCTGTTGAAAAAATCCGGATACGGCGGCTCTTCGGATGCCGGAACCGCGGCGGAGAGCGTTGCCCGCCACCGCCGGACTTCCTCGCGTGCGGCGATTTGTCCGGGCCGCTCGCTGGCCCACGCCTCGACTGCGGCCAACTCGGCTCCGGTCAATTCGTCGTCCAGCCAAAAGGCCAACGTTGCTTCATCGGGATTCGTATTCATCTTTCAGCAAGGTTTGAAGTTTCTGACGCGCGTAGAAAAGCCGACTCATCACAGTGCCCAAGGTGCTCGACATCACCTCCGCGATTTCTTTGTAGGAGAGTCCCTGCACGTCTTTCAGGACCACGACTTCACGGTGTTCCGCCGAGAGTTTGTTGAGGGCGATTTCGATCTTCATTCGCAGCTCGCCGTGGGCCATCGTCGTATCCGGGGATTCGCCGCCGGAGGGCGTGGTGAACGAGGCGGAATCGATCCGCTCCTTTTCGAAAATCTCGTCGTTGAACTCGCCGGCGCTGTCGATTTTCCGTTTCCGCACCCAGTCGTAAACCGTGTTATGGGCGATACGGTAGAGCCAGGTGGAGAACCGCGCCTTGGCCTCGAAGCGTGGCAGCGCGTTCCACGCCTTGATGAAAACCTCCTGCGAGAGGTCCCATGCGTCGGCTTCCTGGTGGATCATGTTGCGGATCATGGCGAAAATTCTTCCTCGGTGCCGGGTGACCAACGCGTCGTAGGCACTCATGTCCCCTTGCTGCGCCAGCGCGATCAGTCGGAAATCTTCGTCCGGGTCATTCATGGTGGCATCCGGATCGACAGAACCGACAGGCTCCTGCGCGATCTTGGACGGGTCACCATTGGCTTTATTCATCATTCAGGAAAAAACTTACAAGTCCCGCAGACACGCCAGCCTGTCCGCCACCGGCCACCCGCGCAACCCGGAATCTCGGGAAATCCAATTTCACAACGCCGCCAGCACTTCGCTGAAAACTGTCAGCGTGTCATCCAGATCCGCTTCGGTGTGAGCAAGCGAGATGAAGCCGGTCTCGTAGGGCGACGGTGCCAGATAGATCCCCTTGTCGAGACAGCCCCAGAAGAACTTTTTGAAAAACTCCAAGTCCTGCTTCATCACGTCATCGACATTGATGATTTCCCGGTCGGTGAAAAACAGACAGAACATCGAACCCACCCGGTTGAAACGGTGCGGCACACCCTTCTCGGCGAGAAGCTGCCGCAGGCCCGCTTCGAAGTGGGCGCCAAGCTGTTCCAGGCGACCGAAACCGGAGCGATCGTTCAACTCCCGCAGCTGGGCCAGCCCGGCCGCCATCGCGAGCGGATTGCCACTCAACGTCCCGGCCTGATAGACCGGACCGATCGGGGCGACCATATCCATCACATCCGCCCGCCCGCCGAAGGCTCCAACTGGCAGCCCGCCGCCGATGACCTTGCCGAAGCAACTGAGGTCCGGCGTCAGGTTCTCAAGCCCTTGCACGCCAGCCTTGCCAAGCCGAAAACCAGTCATCACCTCGTCGAAAATCAATAGCGCCCCGTATTTTTTCGTGATCGAAGACAGCAACTCAAGATAACCGGCTCGCGGAAAAACCAGCCCCGCATTCGCCGGATACGACTCCACGATGATCGCCGCGATTTCCTCCCCGCGCGCGGCGAAGAGTGCTTCGAGCGCTTCCGGATCATTGTAGGAAAGCACGATGGTATTCTCCGCGAACGCCTTCGGCACTCCGGCGGAATCCGGCTCGCCGTGAGTCAGCGCCCCGGAACCGGCGGCGACGAGCAGCGAATCGCTGTGCCCATGGTAACATCCGTCAAACTTCACGATGCAGTCGCGCTTCGTAAATCCCCGCGCCAACCGGATCGCCGACATCGTCGCCTCGGTGCCCGAGGAAGTCATGCGGACCTTTTTCACCGACGGCACCCAGTCACAAATCGTGCGCGCCATTTCCACCTCGAACATGTTGGGAATACCGAAGGAAATCCCGCTCTTCGCCACCTCGTGGATCGTGTTGGTGATGGCGATGGGAGCGTGCCCGAGAATATTCGGCCCCCACGAGCCGATGTAGTCGATGTAGTGTTTTCCATCGATGTCCTCGATGCGACTGCCCTTCGCCCGGCGGACGAAAAACGGTTCGCCCCCGACATTTCGGAAAGCGCGCACCGGTGAGTTCACCCCGCCGGGGATGACTTCCTGAGCGACTGCGAACATCTTGCGGGAAAGCGGGCCTTGCGAATTCATGAGCGGAGCATGAGTCAGAATTTCCAAACGTCCAACTGCGAAGCACCGACAATTCGCTCAAATCCGCACCCGCAAGTCCCTCATGCTCCAAAGGGCGCCCGCCGTGGCTGCTCCGCTTCCCCGCATCCGCCGCGCACCGTCCTTCCGCCTGGGGCCGAATCTCTCCCGCGCGCCGGCAAACGCCTCGTTCACGAACTCCTTGCTGCCGATCACCGCGCCGTCCGTGAAATACCTCACCCGGCAACGCAGCATCGCCGCCATGCCCAAGTCCGGCAGCGCCGTCCCGTTCTCCTCCGCTTCCAAGGCTTCCGCCGTATTCATCTGCGCCCGGGTCACTCCCTTCGCCACTTCCGCCATTTCCG
>JBIHZT010000542.1:0-3144 GCA_044240265.1 Luteolibacter sp.
CTCTATTTCCTGACTCGTGGAACGAAATTAGCGGGAGCCATCATGGCGGTCCTGTTCTTCGTTTCCTTCGCCCTCTACTGCGTCATGGACGACAAGGTGAACGGCCCCGGCGGCTTCACCGGCGCGCCCATTCTTTTCAAACTCCTGCATGTGACGCTCATCCCGCACTTGTGGATGTTCATGCTAGGCATCTACATCCACCGGAATTTCTCCGTGCTGGAAAAATGGATTGAGGGGAAGTTTCTCTATTACTTCGCGGGCTTCATCCTTTTCATGGCGCTGCAATCCGCGTTCGTCGAGGACCGATCGGTTCCGTTCTATCTGGCATATCTCCCCTCCCGCATCCTGCTTGCGTTCGCGACCATCGCCGGCGCGTTCACCTTCCGTCCGCTCTCGCAGAAGCTCCTGCGGAGCACTGACATATCCTACGGCATATACATCTATCACTCCGTCGTCATCAACATCATGGTCCAGCTCGGGCTGATGACTTCGATGGTCTCGGTCGGCTCGGTGTATTTGGTTTCCATCGTCTGCGCCCTGCTGAGCTGGCACTGCGTGGAGAAACCCGCGCTCGGCTGCAAATCCGTCTCCCCACGCGCGGTTTGGAACCGACTCACCGGCAACACCGCCTAATCACTTCACCACCGGCACCGGGATCGCCTCGCAGACCTGTCGCCAGCCGGGGAAATTCCACTTGTTCGGGAAACCACTGCATTGCTCCGGTTTCACGGGGTGAATCCGGCATGCATTGCCGTCCAACATCACGCACTCGTGGTTTTCCTTTTCGATCAGCGAGAGCCCCTGCCGGTTCGTCCGCAGACGGGTGAACTGATCGAGAAACTCCTGCTCCGTCAGCCCGAGGAATTCCGCGATCGGAGAAATTTCGTCGTCCTCGATGCGCACGTCGCCCGGCCATTTGCAACACGCCGTGCAGCGCTGGCAGACATAGTAAACATCCGGCTCCAGCGTCACCTCGCGGTTTCCCGGACTGCCGTGATCTGTTAATGGCTCGTCCATCACGAATCGATGCGCCTATAGTAATAATTCACCCGCCCGAGGAAACCACGCCATTTCGCGCCGGGGCGGCCGTTGTCCAACAGAAAATGCGGGCAGTTCTTGTTCGGCGGATTCTTCCCGCGCCGCGGCCAGTGATAGTGCGGGACCACGTTGTGCAGTGAAATGCCGTTTCGCTTCATCATCACCGCCGCAAGCTTGGCAGTACGCTCCGTCGTAGCCGACCGGTTGTTACCGCGGTTCTCGCACATTTCGATGCCGATCGACATGCGGTTTCCCGGCCCGTCGAAATCCGCGTGAATTCCCTGCTCGCTGGTCGGCATGTGCTGGATGGCTTTGCTGTCCTCCACCGTGAAATGCCAGATCAGGTAGCCCGGCCGCTGGCCGGTCCGCAGTGCGCCGCGCTTCAGGGCCAGCGCGTGCTTGTCCGCGCCTGCCGTGTAGTTCTGCGTGCTGTGGATCGTGATGTAGCGCGGCCTCATTGGGCGACTCCCCCGGCGCCCGTACGAGCCCTGCCGCACCATGTCCACCTTCAGGTTCACCTGCCGCAGCATCGCTGAGAGCGACGTACCGCCACCACTGGAAACCGACTCCGCCTTCAAGGCGGGACGCTGCGCGCGCCGGACCTGATAGGGATCCCGCCCGCCACCCGGCGGTCCGATGGGCCGGCACTGGATGCAGACAAAAATCAGCACCGCAAAAGGAGCGAGCCAACGAAGCGATTTCATGGCGGAAGAGTTACCATGCCGGAATTCCTTCGGAAACCTAAATTTCAACGCATCTCCCGGTCAAAAAAACGAATCGCGGCATCCACCGAGGCACCTGGCAGCCGGGACCCGGTTGACTAAGACCTTGCGCCCGCCTTTGGCTCCGGTGATTCTCCCGCCATGAATCAAGACGTCGTTTCACTCCTCCAGCAGCTCGTCCGCATTCCCTCGGTCAATCCCGACAACGCGCCCGGGACCGAGCAGATCGGCGAGGAAACGCTCGCCATCTTTCTTTCCGGCTGGCTGGAATCCATCGGCGCGGACGTCGCGCTTGAGGAAATCAAACCCGGCCGGCCGAACCTGATCGCCCGCTTCGCCCCGCTCGACGGCAGGCCGAGAATCTTGTTAGGACCGCACCTCGACACGGTCGGCGTCGGCGGGATGACCATCGAGCCCTTCGGCGGCGAGATCCGCGATGGCAAGGTCTGGGGACGAGGTGCGTCCGACACGAAAGGACCGATGGCCGCGATGCTGTGGGCACTGCACGAACACCAGGAAATTCTGGCCGACCTGCCCGTCGCTGTCGATTTCGTGGCCTTCATGGGCGAGGAGTCCGGCCAGTGGGGATCCAAGAATTTCGCGGAACGCCATGGCAGGGACTACACCTTCGCGCTCGTCGGCGAGCCGACTTCGATGCAGGTCGTCCATGTCACCAAGGGTTCCCTCTGGGCTACCCTGCGCGCCACCGGCAAGGCGGCGCACAGCTCGATGCCGGAGCGCGGCGAGAATGCGATTCTCAAACTCACCCGCTCGCTCGACCAGCTCGACCACCACCTCGGCGGCCAGCTCGCCACCTTCACCCATCCGGTGCTCGGCCGCTCGACGATGAACGTCGGCTTGATCCGCGGCGGCGCCCGGCCTAACATCGTTCCGGACCTCGCGGAGGCGGAAATCGACATCCGCATCGCCCCCTCGCTGGCGGCGGCGGGCGGCGCGTTGAAGCTGCTCACCGAGACCCTCGCCTTTCACGACCTGCCGGTAGAAATCGTCAACCCGCGCGAAAACCCGCCGATGGAAACCGCGGCGGACCACCCGATGATCCAACTGCTGCTCGCCACGGACCCGCGCTGCGGCCTGGCGGGTGCGCCGTGGTTTTCCGATGCCGCGCACCTTTCCAGCAACGGAATTCCAAGCATCTGCATAGGCCCCGGCTCCATCGACCAGGCGCATACGGTGGACGAATTCATCGAGATTTCAGCGCTGACGGACGGAACCCGCTTCTTCGCGGACTTCATCAGCGGCTTGAAAGGAGCGTAAAACCGCCGATTGCGCGTCCAGAAATGAAGTTTAGGATCGGCCATGCCTTTCGTTTGTAAAAATGGCCGCTGCGACACCCCGTCATGGATGCGGGGCGTCCTCAGGA
>JBIHZT010000543.1:0-3126 GCA_044240265.1 Luteolibacter sp.
GGCGGGGATGAAGCCGGCGGCGTTGGCGGAGAAGAGTTTCATGTAGCCGGCGGTGAAGGTGACGGCGGTGAGGAAGAGCATGGGGACGACGGTGACCCAGCAGTAGCGGGCCTTGCCCATCTTGATCAGCACGACGGTGCCGAGACAGAAGGCGATGACGGATAGAAGCTGGTTGGAAATGCCGAAGATGGGCCACAGGCTCTTGGCGATGCCGGCGGGATCAAGCGCGCCTTGATAGAGGAAGAACCCCCATGCACCGACGAGCAGGCCGGTGGCGAGGATGTTGCCTAACCACGAGTCGGTCCGGCCGAGGCGCGGGGAGATGTTTCCCAACAGGTCCTGGAGGATGAAGCGGCCGACGCGGGTGCCGGCGTCGAGGGTGGTGAGGATGAACAACGCCTCGAACATGATGGCGAAGTGATACCAAAGTGAGAGCGCGGTGTTTCCCGGGATGACCTTGGCGAACATCTGGGCCATGCCGACGGCGAAGGTGGGCGCGCCGCCGACCTTGCCGATCATGTTCGGCTCGCCGAGGTCCTTGGCGAGCTGCTGCATGTGGGCCTCGGTGACGGCATATTCCGGACCGTAGGAATTGATCTTGGCGATCTGCGCGGTGACGGCGGCGGAGTCGTTGGGGTCGATAGGCGAGTTGATGGCGAAATACTCGCCGGGCTGGAGGGCGCAGGCGGCGATGATGGCCATCAGCGCGACTAACATTTCCACGATCATCGCGCCGTAGCCGATGAGGCGGATGTCTTTCTCGCGGGCGAGCAGCTTGGGAGTGGTGCCTGAGGCGATGAGCGAGTGGAACCCACTAACGGCCCCGCAGGCGATGGTGATGCAGACGAAGGGAAACACCGGCCCGGGAACGACGAAGCCGCCGCCGCTGACAAACGGGGTGATGGCGGGCATGTGCAGCGGCGGGGCGAGGATGACGATGAAAATTCCCAACACGGCGACGGTGCCGAGTTTCATGAAGGTGCTGAGGTAGTCGCGCGGGGCGAGCAACATCCAGACGGGCAGCACGCTGGCGGCGAAGCCATAAATCATGATGGCCCACGCGAGTTCGGTGGACTTGAGGGTGAGCGCGGCGGTCATTTCCGGTGACAGGTATTTCCCGCCGACCACCGCGGCTAACAATCCGAAGACGCCGAAGACGGAGGCAGCCGTGACACTGAATTTCCCGCTCTTGATCATGACGCCCATGACGAACGCCAGCGGGATGGTGGCGGCGATGGTGAAGAGTCCCCACGGGCTTTCCGCCAGAGCTTTCACGACGACAAGGCCGAGAACCGCTAACAGGATTGTCATGATGGCGAGCAGACTGATCATGGCGATGAGGCCGATGACGGGATTGAGCTCTTCCTTGAGCATCTGGCCGAGCGATTTCCCGTTGCGGCGCATGGAGGAGAAGAGGATGATGGCATCGTGCACGCCGCCGCCGAGGGTGGCTCCGACGAGGATCCAGAGGGTGCCGGGCAGGTAGCCGAACTGTGCTGCTAGAACCGGGCCGACGAGCGGTCCGGGGCCGGCGATGGCGGCGAAGTGGTGGCCGAAGACGACCCACTTGGGCGTGGGAACGAAGTCCTTGCCATCGCTGCAAGTGACGGCTGCGGGGGCGCGGTTGTCATCGATGGTGAGCACCTTGGCCATCAGCCAGGCGGAGTAGAATCGATAGGCGACGGCGAAGGTGCAGACGCCGGCGACGACGAGCCAGAGGGCGTTGACCGGTTCGTTGCGCTGGAAGGCTGCGATGGCGACGGCGGTGGCACCGAGTATGGAAATGGCGAGCCAGAGGAGAATGCGGGCGAGGCGGGGCATGGCGGAAACTAGAAGCGCGCGGCTCGGTGTGGCGAGTGCGGAATTGAAGTGGGATTTTCGAGCGCCGCCGGTTCGTGCTCGATTTGAGGGGCGGGCTCGTTTACGAATGGAGCATCATGATGAACCCGCCCACCCCGTCAAAAATCGGCACGCTGCCCGCGGTGGCGCTGGTGGTGGCGAGCATGGTGGGGACGGGGGTGTTCACCAGTCTGGGCTATCAGGTCGGGGACATCCCGTCGGGGCCGTGGATCCTGGTGGTGTGGGTGCTGGGGGGATTGGTCGCGTTGTGCGGGGCGCTTTCTTATGCGGAGCTGGCGGGGGCCTTGCCGCGGTCGGGCGGGGAGTATCACTTCGTCGGGAAACTCTATCATCCGTCGCTGGGCTGGACGGCGGGCTTGCTTTCGGCGGTGGTCGGGTTCGCCGCGCCGACGGCGTTGGCGGCGCTGGCGCTGGGGAGCTACGCGCACCGGGCGTTTTCGGAAATCCCGGCGGCGGTGGCCGCGGTGGTGGCACTGGTGGCGGTGACGGGCGGGCATTTGATCACGCTTAAGGCAAGCGCGCGGCTGCAAACAGTGGCGACCGGGCTGAAGCTCACGCTGGTGCTGGGGTTCATTCTCGCGGCGTTTTTCAAGACCGGGCAGGGTGACATCCGCTGGGAGATCCGGCCGCGGGAGGACTTGGAAATCATTGGTAATCCCGCTTTCGCCGTGGCGTTGTTGTTTGTTTTTTACGCCTACTCCGGATGGAACGCGGCGGTTTACATGCTGGAGGAAATCGAGGACGCGCGGCGGACGGTTTCGCGCGCGCTGGTGTGCGGCACGCTGCTGGTGATGGGGCTTTACGTGTTGCTGAACGCGGCGTTTCTCAAAGCCGCGTCGGTGGCGGAGCTGGCGGGCGTGACGGAGGTGGGGCACGTGGCGGCGCGGGCGCTCTTCGGCGAGGGCGCGGCGCGGTGGTTCAGCGGGCTGCTGTCGCTGGGGCTGGTGGCGACGGTGAGCGCGCTGGTCTGGGCCGGGCCGCGGGTGCTGGATGTGATGGGCCGGGATTTCCACGCGCTGCGGATCCTGGCGGCGAAGAACCGTCACGGCATCCCGGTGGCGGCGACGTTGATTCTATCAGGCGTGGCGTTGGTCTTCGTGCTGACCGGAAATTTCAGCCAATTGCTCACCTACACGCAGTTCGCGCTGACCTTGTGCTCGTTCCTCACGGTGTTCGGGATCTTCATCGTGCGGCGCAGGCCGGCGGTGGTGGGTGCTTTCCGCTGCCCGCTGTATCCGCTGCCGCCGCTGGTTTTCCTGGCGATGA
>JBIHZT010000670.1:0-3117 GCA_044240265.1 Luteolibacter sp.
GGTTGAAATGTATTATGAAGAAAATGCTCCAGGTAGTTTCGCTTCTGATATAACTGCCTTTAAATTAATAGTTAAGAGTAAAGATGACCCAGCAACTATATTTGGTGAAACTTATTTTTCGCCAACGACGACACAAGGTGCGAGTGTCGATACATTAAAACAATTAATTGTGTTTTTACAGAATAAAACAATAAATATGAATGAATTGACTAATTTAGATTATCCAGCCAAACAATTGGATATAAGACCAATATTACGTGGAATGAAAAAAAAGGATTTTACAAATGAAGAAATGATAAATTTTTTACTGGATTATAAAAGAGCTGGCGATTATGAACAAGTCAATTCTGCAAAGAAATTGATAGATATGGGGAAAAAAATAATATTTTCCACGGGGGATGAATTGTGTGCGTTGTATGCACGCAGCCAGGGAGTACCATGCATCTATAATCACGTGGGAAAGATGGATTTATATGCGTTTACAACAACCCCCGAAACAGCAGAAGACCGCCTCGCAAAATACAATGAACGAAAAAACTATTATGCCAAATATCAAGCTTTTTTTAATGGTATTACCCCAGAAAGTTTGGGTCTCGCTATAAATGAGTATTTTGTAAACATAGAAGGAAATGTACGGGAAAAAATTAATGCACCTATGATTATACCTTTCATCCAGTATAGTCTGGAGGGTTATAGAAAGACTCTTGATGTTGGGGTTTTAAATGCTATGAATGAAAGTTTAAATGCTATAGTAGGAGAATTAGATACAAAAATAAGGAATCTGGAGTCTGATATAAATTTTAAACCAGAAAATTATAAGCCAACACCAGAGTATACTGCGAATGTAAATAAAATACAAGTTTTTTTGACTATTGCCGATAAAATAGTGGAGCAAACACAAAATATTACACCAGATGATGTATCCAGATTAATTGCCAAGCAAGCAACAAAAATATATGAAGCGGATAACACTATTTTTGGTATCACATTTGATTCCCATGATTTGTTGGCTAAAACGTATACTAATTTTGAAAGGGATACAATTATGGAAACTAAAATAGGAAAAATTAGTATAAATGTAGAAAAAGCAAAAACAGAATTAGAAGATTTAAAAATAAAAAAAATGGGAGAGACCGATAAAAGGGCATTAGATAAATTAAATCCTAGAATAGATAGTGCCAGTGCAAATGTGTTAAAAGCAGCAAAGGCATTATACAATGCGAATGAAAATTATGAAAACGCATTAATGGCGAAAATTGATACGATGAATAAAGAAATAATAAAAATACTAGAAACCTATGACGAAAATATGAATTTAACGAAAGATGGCGATAAATCATTAACCGCAAGATTTAATACCGCGTTTGCAAAGTTCAATGAAGATTATCAAAAAGAGAAAACAACTATTTCGGATATAGTGGTTGCATATAAAATGTTTATAGATAATTTACAAGCAACATTAGGACCAGCGTCATTTACACCGACGCAAACTAACCGTGCTTCGGCGGTAAGCCCAGAAGCAGAAGGACCTATGATAGAAGGCGGCGGCGATGAAAAAACAAAAGAAACCATAAAATTATTGACGGGATTAGAAACCGCATTATTGACGTTGAGTGATTATAGCGAAACCATGTATAATGCTTTATACCGTGATTTTCAAAGAGATTGTAAAGATAGTACAATGGATAACTTTCGGACTTATTTGAACTATATTTATTCTGAATCCTATAAATGGAAAATGGAAGAGGAAGACCGTTATACAACGAATAAGAGAGAATTCAAAATACCCGAAATACACGGCGTCATATTTAAAACAGTTAAAACCGATTATATCAAATATATTAATGAACTGCGTGGTGAATTTAATGCAGCATTAAACGAACTAGTTCCACCAGAATTAAGAATAGATGAATTTTATTTTGATATTAATACTATATTAGAGAAAACTGGATTTACCAACTTTATAGAATTACTCTATAATGAAAAAAGAGAACAAGAAACGATGGCTGGTGGAGATGGAGAAACAAAAAGAAAGAGAGAGGTAGAGGAAGGGGAAGAAGAGCATGGAAGGAAAAAACAAAAAATAAATGAAGAAGAATTAGATTTATTAAAATTATATGGTATAACCTGTTTTGTTAATAAAGAGAATAGGATTGAACGTATATTTAATAATTTCGATGAGGTGGATGTGAATATAATTATGGAAGTAGAAACATTTGTAGGTGGAGTAGGAACGCCGAAGAGAAGATTTTTAACCGCAGTAAGAACGGTACAAAAAATAAATAAAACAATTAAAGCATTTCAAAATTTTAAAAATTTAAAAGAACATATAATAGAAAAAACAGAAAAACAAAATATGAAAACGCAAAGTAAATGGCAACGCTTAATTGCATCGCCACCAAAAGTTTTATCTGAAGAAAAGATGAATGAAGAAAGCGCAATAGTATTTAACGAAGAAGAGATGCCGAGTGCGGCGTCTGAGTCCGAGATTGATGTGCCTGTTTCTGTTTCTGTTCCTGACGTAGAAGAACCTCTTACATCAGCATCGATTGAAGGACAACCTCCCACAAAAAGATTAAAAAGTTTAAAGAGAAGTAGTAGCAGTGATTATGATTTGGGCGGAGGAACCAAAAAACACACCCGTAAACACAAAAATAAACGCAATAAGAAAACTCGCCAGCGCAATAAGAAAACCCGGAAAAACAAAACCTTGAAAATAAAAAGAGGAAAACGAAAACATAGAACCCGTCGAAATTGACAAGTATTCGAAATAATACAATATTAAAAAATGATATAAAGAATTTTTTAATATAAAAAGAGCAAATGATGTATATCTTGTATCTCTCTTCAAATGACGAAACAACGCCAATAGAATTTCTCGGGATTGGTGAGGACCGTGCCAACTTATATAAAAACGCATTAAATCCCGAGACGGCCGATAAAAAAGCCAAATCTCTCATTTTAAAATGGTTGGCTCTGGTGAAAACCGAGATGAGCGAGCACAAACGAAGAGAGATGGATTATTCTTTTATGTATACGCCTTTTATTGAAGGATATTATTCGATTGAAGGTTTGAATTTGTATATGAAGAAAATTCGGGAATATTAAGTATTTGTT
>JBIHZT010000544.1:0-3109 GCA_044240265.1 Luteolibacter sp.
GACCGCCGCCGTCCCGCCCCGCTACCTCGCGCCACTTGAAGAGGCCGCCAAGACCATCAAGTAATCCGCCTCATTTCCATGTCCAAGCCACGCACCGCCAGCCGCAGCCGCAAGACCGCGGAGACCACCATCGAGCTGTCCATCGACATCGACGGCTCCGGAGTTTCCACCATCGACACCGGCGTGCCGTTTTTCGATCACATGCTCACGCTGTTTTCCAAACACGGCCTGTTTGATCTCAAGGTGAAAACCGTCGGTGACATCGACGTGGACTATCACCACACCATCGAGGACACCGGCATCGTCATCGGCGACTGCCTGCGCGAGGCGCTGGGCACCAAGGAAGGCATCCGCCGCTACGGCTGCTGCTACCTGCCGATGGATGAGACGCTCGCCCGCGTCGTTGTCGATCTCAGCAACCGCCCCCACCTCGAATTCCGCGCGCCCGCCGGGACTCCTTCCGCGCCGAACATGCCCTTCACCCTCGTCGAGGAATTCTGCCGCGCCGTAGCTTCCAACCTGCGGGCGAACATCCACGTGGAACTGTTATACGGTCGCGACGGCCACCACATCGCCGAGGCGGTTTTCAAAGGCCTGGCCCGCGCCCTGCGTGACGCCTGCGAGAAGGACCCCCGCGTCATCGGCATTCCCAGCACCAAGGACGCGTTGTGAAGACCGGCATCATCGACTACGGCGGCGGCAATCTGCGCAGCGTCGCCAACGCCCTGCGCTCGCTCGGCCAGGATCCCGTCATCATCGCCAGCCCGGAGGAAATCGGCGACAGCACCCACCTGCTGCTGCCCGGGCAAGGCGAGTTCGGCGATACCATGCAGCGTCTCGAAAAACGCGGCCTCGCCTCGTTTCTCAAAAACTGGATCGCCGGGGACCGGCCGTATTTCGGCATCTGTGTCGGCTATCAGATTCTTTTTGAAAGCAGCGAGGAGTCCCCGGACACGCCCGGTCTCGGCATCCTGCCCGGCACCGTGCGCCGCTTCCAGGACGAGCCGGGCCTGAAAATCCCGCACATGGGCTGGAACTCCGCCACCGCCACCCGTGGCGACACCCGCGTCTGGCAGGGCCTCGGCGTGGATCCGTATTTCTACTACATCCACTCGTATTTCCCCGAGCCGCTGGACCCGGCCACCGTCGTCGCGGCCACCACCCACGGCACCCAGAAATTCGCCGGTGCCGTCGAGCGCGGGAACCTCTTCGCCTGTCAGTTCCACCCGGAAAAAAGCCAGGAAGCCGGCCTGCGGCTGATCCGGAATTTCCTCGGAATCTGAAGGCGCCATGACCGTCCGCACGCGCTTCGCACCCAGCCCGACCGGGCGACTGCACCTCGGCCACGTGCTGGCGGCGCGGATCGCCCATTCCCTTGCGCGGGAAGCGGGCGGGATTTTCCTGCTGCGGCACGAGGACATCGACGGACCACGGGTGCGGGAGGAATTCTATCATTCCATCGAGGAAGACCTGCAATGGCTCGGGCTGGGCTGGGACGGCGAGCCGCTGCGCCAGATGACCCGAATCGCCGCTTACGAGGCTGCGCTTGATTCACTGCACCAGCGCGGTCTCACCTATCCGTGTTTCTGCACCCGCCGGGAAATCCAGGAGGAATGGACCCGTATGGGAGCCGCGCCGCAAGGTCCGGACGCCCCGGTCTATCCCGGGACCTGCCGCCAGCTCACAACCAGGCAGGCGGCGGAAAAAATCGCCGCCGGCATTCCCTACGCCTGGCGCCTCCACGCCCGGTTGGCGGAAACGCTCACCGGTCCCCTCACCTTCCGAGACCTGCGTTTCGGCGAAGTCCGGGTGAACCCGGATCTCCTTGGCGACGTGGTTCTCGCCCGCAAGGACATCGGCACCGCCTATCATCTGGCAGTGGTGGTGGATGACGCTTACCAGGAAATTTCCCACGTCACCCGCGGTGAGGATTTGCTGGCATCCACCCATGTCCACCGCCTGTTGCAAGGACTGCTTGAACTTCCCGAGCCGATCTATCTACACCACTCGCTGATGCTCGACGAGCTGGGACAGCGGCTGGCAAAGCGGAACGACTCCCTCTCTGTCACCGCCTTGCGGGCGGCGGGTCTCACTCCTCATGAGTTGATTGAGCGGACCGACGAGAGATTCCTGGAAGACACCGGATCACTCAGGGAGCTTTGAGTTCCACGAGTTGATCTCCAACATAGGCGCGGTAGTTTTTGATACGGCCGCCGCCCTCGCTTTGGCGCGGGAAATAGCGGAACCCGGCGAGGGTGGCAGACGCACCCAGATCGATGACGAAGCGGTGCGGATGGACCGGAGATTTCGTTTTCCACTCGCTGTGCCAGAAATTCGCGGTCTGGCCATCGATGGCATTCTCCGCCGAACCGTCCTCACCGGTCCGCTCCTCGCTGCTAACATGGGCGATGGTCCAGTTCGCGCGGTTCAAGGTTTCACCATTTTTGCCGAACAGATCCAGCTCGGCGATGGCGGCGAAAGCCTGGCCATCGTGGGCGTCCAAAGACTCCAGGCAGAAAAACCGGCCGCTCGCGGGAGTGGCGAATTTCACGTCCTGACTGGCTGGCCCGCTGGCGAAGGCGCCGGTGTGCGTCGGCTTGTCCGCGGGCAGACGCAGCGTCACGTCCGGGCGGCGGCTGACGGCGAAGTCGAGCTCGGGCCGGAGGCGGTCGAGGACCGGTTTTTCGAGACCGGCGATGACAGGCGACGTCGGACCGATGAGATCCCAGATGACAATTTCGTTAGCCCCATCTTTCAGCCAGCAACCGGGCGCGTAGGCCGTCTGCGTGGGGCCGATGTTCCAGAACCGGCCGAGGCAATGGCCGTTGATCCAAACGACGCCCTTGCCCCAGCCGCTGAGGTCGAGGAAGGTGTCGGCAGCTTTAGTTAGCCCCACCGTGGCACGCCAGAAAGCGGGACCGGATGCCTTGCCTTCCTGATATTTCAAACCTTGCAGCATCTTGGAATCGAGCGGCAGGGAGAACACCTTCCAGCCTTTCAATTCGGTGCCGGCGAATTTGACCGGAGCGCGCAGTCCTTTGGGGTCGTTCATCTCCGGGCCGAAATTGATGCGGCCCATCGGCTCGACGAGGATGTCGAGAGTCACCGG
>JBIHZT010000059.1:0-10912 GCA_044240265.1 Luteolibacter sp.
CCAGTCCGTCTATGGCGCGCGCGTCTTTTCCTTCGACTACCTTCCCTGCGTCGAGTTCGCCGCCAAGGAATGCGGCATCACCCACTTCGAAGCCGGCGGCGGGGCGATGTTCCAGTCGCCGTTTTTTTACTCGAATGAAAACGCCTTCGACGTGATGGACGCCTTCCGCCGGGCGACCGGACCGGACGCCGTCCTGCAAACCCTCTCCCGCGGCATCAACACCGTCGCCCTCAAGGCCCAACCGCAGGACATCCTCAAGCTGCACGCCCAGCTCTTCAAAAAACACGGCGTGAGCGCCATCCGGAATTGCGACGCGCTCAACGACGCCCACAACCTCGTCGCCTCCGGCCACTGCATCGTCGATGCGGGGCTGAAGCACGAGGTCTCCATCACCATCATGGACCTGCCACCGGGCTGCCGCGGATCACACACCGTCGAGTTCTACGAAAAAACCCTGCGCGACATCCTCGACTCCAAGCTCGCCTACGATTCCATCTGCTTCAAGGATTCCTCCGGCACGGCGAACCCGCGCAAGGTCCATGACACCATCAAGATGGCCCGCCGCATCCTCGGCGACGACGTCAAGATCTCCTTCCACTCGCACAACACCGCCGGCACCTGCGTCAGCGCCTACATGGCCGCGATCGAGGCGGGCGCGGATCAGATCGACCTGTCACTCGCACCCGTTTCCGGCGGCGCCAGCCAGCCGGACGTGCTCACCATGTGGCACGCGCTGAAGGGCACCAACTACGAGCTCGACATCAATGTGCCGAAGATCATGGAGCTGGAGGAAATGTTCAAGGAGGCGATGAAAGGCTACTTTCTGCCGCCCGAGTCGATGCGCGTGGATCCGCTGATTCCATTCTCCCCGATGCCCGGTGGCGCGCTAACAGCGAATACCCAGATGCTCCGCGACCACGATCTGATGAGCCGTTATTCCGAAGTGGTCGCCGCCATGGGCGAGGTCATCAAAAAAGGCGGCCTCGGCAGCTCGGTGACACCTGTCAGCCAGTTCTATTTCCAGCAGGCGTTCAACAACGTCATGTTCGGCCCGTGGAAACAAATCGCCCGCGGCTACGGCAAGATGGTGCTCGGTTATTTCGGAAAAACGCCGGTCCCGCCGGATGCCACGATTGTGAGAATCGCGATGGACCAGCTCGGCCTGGAGCCCACCGTCGAGCACCTCGACTACCTCGAAAACGACCCTGCCAGAGGCGTCGCCGCAGCCAAGGCCGTGCTCAAGGCCGAGCACCTGCCGGTGAACAACGAGAATATTTTCATCGTCGCGACCTGCGCCGAAAAGGGCGTCACCTTCCTCAAGGGACAAGCAACCATCGGCGTGCGAAAACGCAGCCAGGGTCGTCCCGGCGACGCGGGTGCCACACCCGCTCCCCTCCCCGTCCCGGCATTCAGCAGCGCGCCGTCCGTTTGCACGGTCGCCCTCAACGGCAACAACTATCGCATCGTGCTCGACGGCACCAACGCGCTGGTCAACGGCACCATGTATGACGTGGAAGTCAGCGAATCCGGCCAACCGCCGCAACCCGCACCGATGGTGCCGGGCATGCCGGAAGAATCCGCGCCGGTGGCAGCTCCCGTCGCCGCGGCACCGAAGCCAACCGCACCCACAGCGGCGACCAAAGGCGTCGGCCAGCCGCTCATCACCCAGCTCCCGGGTCTCGTCCTGCGCATCGAAAAACCCGTCGGCTCGGCGGTGAAAGTCGGCGACACGGTCCTCATCATCGAGTCGATGAAAATGGACAACGCCATCGTATCCTCGGTCTCCGGCACCATCGCTGAAGTCCATGTCAAACAAGGCGACCAGGTCCAGGCCGGACAGGAACTCGCACTCATCCGCTAGAAAATCACCCCCATCATGGCGCGCTACCGGGTCATCGAGTTCGCGGAGCTGGACTCCACCAACCACCACGCCTGCTCGCATCTCCAGGATCTCGCCGACGGCGACGTCATCCAGGCCACCGTGCAAACCGACGGCCACGGACGCTTGAGGCGTCGCTGGATTTCCCATGTTCCGGGGAACCTGTGCGCTTCCATCGTCCTCAAACCCGTTCACGCCCCCCCGGCGGAACTACCGCTCGCCAATCTCTCACAGCTTCTATCAGTCAGCGTGTGCCGCGTGCTCGACGCCCACAACGCCACCGCTAGAATCAAATGGCCCAACGACGTGCTCGTCGGCGGCCAGAAAATCGCCGGCCTGCTCGCGGAAACCGTCGTCCGTGGCGCGGGCGAGTTCATGGGACTGGTCCTCGGCCTCGGCATGAACCTGAATCTCGACAGGAAGAATCTCGCCGCCATCGATCAACCCGCGACTTCCCTCGCCGTGTGGACCGGCAAGGAGGTGGATGTGGCCGCCTTCCGCGATGCGGTGCTGGACGATTTTTTCGCCCGATACGACGGATTTCTCACAAGCGGCTTTCGCTCGATCCGTGAGGAATATACGGCGCTATGCCCGTTCCTCGGCACCCATCTCGCCATCCGGCGGGGTGCCGAAACGATCCACGGCAAGGCCCTCGGGCTAACAGCCGAAGGAGCGCTTGAACTCAAGACCCAGGACGGCGCGGTGCGCACTTTAGACCTCGGGGAAATCCTCACGCCCACCGGCACGCACTGCGCGGATATTGCTATTTAAGCATCATAATTTTTCCAATCGGGACAAGCCAATCGGAAAGTTTCATCAAGTAGGCGACGACACGGCCGCCCGCACGCCTCACGATCCAATTCTCGCACGGACCCAACCACCACCCCCGATGAATCCACCAGAAGACGCCGCCCACGATCACACCTTCCGATCCATCATGATCACCGATCCACACGTCCTCTCGCCAGGGACAACGGTGGGCGATGCGGTCGGGTTGTTGTTAAAAAACCGCGTGCTGTCGATGCCGGTGGTGGATGCCAACCGCCACTTCCTGGGTCAGTTCACCAAAAAGCATTTCCTGTCACGGCTCCTCCCCGCATTGGCGGTTCAATCCGACCCGCAGCACCAGGTGGAGCGGATGATCGAGGCCGGGCTGCTGCAAGACACGCTGGAGGAAGTCCGCGAACGCTACGCCGCCATCGCCGGCGAACCCGTGAGCATGCACTATGATGCGAGCGTCACCGTGCTGCATCCCGACCAACCGCTGGTCACCGCTCTCTATCTACTCTACGCCGGACGCAACGCTCTTCCCGTAGTGGAGCGCGAGAGCGGCGTTCTCGCCGGGGTCGTTTCCACCTGGGACCTGCTAGCCCGGGTCACCGCTCAAGCCTAACTCAAGATTGCCTATATCATGTTACTTTCCATACCAGGCCTCGATCCGATGTGGGTCGCCGTTGGCATCCTTGTTTTCACCTACGCCGCCATCATGACGGAACGCCTGAACCGGGCGATCGTCGCCTTGCTCGGGGCGGTGGTGATGATTTCCACCGGGATCCTTAGCCAGGAGGACGCCATCAAGGGCATCGATTTCAACACCATCGGCCTGCTCACCGGGATGATGGTGATCGTGTCGATTTCCCGCAAGAGCGGCATTTTCGAATACCTCGCGATCTGGGCGGCCAAGCTGGCCAAGGGCAGTCCCGCCGGCATTCTGGCGCTGCTGGTGGTGATCACCGCCGTGGTTTCCGCGCTGCTGGACAATGTCACCACGGTGCTGCTCGTAGTCCCGGTGACGCTGGTGATCTGCAACCACCTCAAGGTGCCGCCCTATCCGTTTCTCCTCTCCCAGGTCATCGCGTCGAACATCGGCGGCACGGCCACGCTGATCGGGGATCCGCCCAATATCATCATCGGTGCCGGGGCGAATCTGTCGTTCAATTCCTTCGTGCTCAACCTCGCTCCGGTCATCGCGATCATTCTTGTGGTACATGTGATCGCCATTCATCTCTTCTGGGGTCGACAACTGCGCACCACGCCGGAAGCAAAGGCGCGCATCATGGCACTCGACGAGCGCGCAGCGATCACCGACAAGGTCCTGCTGATCAAGTCGCTCATCGTCATCGGCTCAGTGCTCGTGGCATTCATTTGCGCGCGGTTCATCGGTCTTGATTCGGGAACCATCGGCATCGCCGGAGCCACCTTGATGCTACTGTTCGACAACGTCGGCAAGTCCTCGGAGAAACAAACCGAAAGCGTGACCCAGGTCTTCAACGAGGTGGAATGGATCACCTTGTTTTTCTTCATCGGCCTGTTCGTGGTGGTGTCGGGTGTCGAACACACCGGGTTTTTGAAAATGCTCGCTGACAAGCTGGTAGCCGCCACGGGCGGTGATCTCAAATCGACCGGCGTGGGCATCCTCTGGGCCTCGGCGATTCTATCATCCATCGTGGACAACATCCCCTTCGTTGCCACGATGATCCCGATGATCAAGTCGATGGCTCCGGCATTCGGTGGAGCTGATGGACTCCTGCCGCTATGGTGGGCCCTCTCGCTCGGTGCCTGCCTGGGCGGGAATGGCACGCTGGTTGGAGCCAGCGCGAACCTGACGGTGGCTGGCATCGCCGAGCGCAACGGCATCCCGTTCAGCTTTCTCACCTACACCAAACACGCGTTCCCGATGATGCTCGTCCACATCGCGATCGCCCACGTTTATTGGGTGCTGCGTTACGTCTCATAGTGCCTGCTGCTGGCGAATTCGCCAAATTTCAAACTTCCCCCGCCGGAAATTCGCCATTTTACTCCGGCCATGTCTTCGGAAGTCGTTCTCAAACCCAGTGTCCAGCTCGGCGTCGTCACGACGCATTTCAAATTCGTCGGTGGCATCGTGCCGGACGAAAACGGCAAATTCCCCCGCGATGCCGGCGGCGCGCTGCGTGTGCTTTCCGAGATGAAGGCGCTGGCCGGGATCTCACCGGTGAAAATGAACATCGTGCAGATTCCATTCTTCTCCACCGCTGATCCGGCGGAGGTCGCGGAAATGATCAACGGCCTCAAGGCGCTCGGCCTGGAAGTCCACTACATCATCATGGTCGGCGGCGCGAATCCGATGAACCCGGCGGACGAGGACGCGGTGGTCTCGCAGCTCGTCGCCAGCCTCAAGTCCGCCATCAGCCACGGCATCCGCCACGTTTCCTCGACCTCTGTCGAAGAATGGATGAGCTCGGACGAAGCCCGCAATGGCGCGGAATTCGACGCTGCCGTCGCCCAGAACGTGAAGGTCCACCTGCGGGTCTATCAAGAAGCCGGCGTCGAAGGCTCGTGCATCGAGAACTGGCACATCGAGTTCCTTCGGCCCGGCGAATTCAAGACGTTCACCAACGTCGATCGCGGCTGGTCGTTCGTAAAAGCGGCGAACGTGGCGCTCGGGAAAAAATTCTTCAAGCTGCTCGTCGATGCCGCGCATTGCGGCGACTCCGGGCTGACGATCACGGAAAACCAGGCGCTGATCACGCAAATCTGCGAGGCCGGTGAGTTCGGAGTTTTCCACGCTTCCGCGAAAACCACCCGCGGCTGCCTGTCCACCGACGACGGCTGGATCAGCGCGCTGCTTTTCTCCGCCGCCAAGGCCGGTGGACTGAAGCATGTGTTCGTGGAAGTCTTCGACCACACCGACGCAGCGCTGGAACTGGTCCGCCAGCTCGACCCGGGCCACGGCATCGACACCCGCGACGGCCGGAGCTACTCGCAGGTCACCGCGGACGGACTGGGCGACATCGCCCGCCGCCTGAACAACCTGAAGGCCCGAGGATTTCTCAAAGCCTGATTCCGGTCATGAAATTCGTCCACGGCGAACCGTCGTTTCATCTCGCGACTCCGGAGCTCGATCTATCCGTCACCACCCGCGGCCGTCACCTCGCGACGATGGTTTTCCACCTGCCCCGGCGCGACGTCTCGCCGTATGCGCTCGCGCCGTGGGAGTCTGCGAATGGCGAGTGGAGCCTGCTCGCGGAAGATGAAAATTCGCTCCATCTCACCATGGATGCAGGCGGGCGATTCGAGAAGATCCTCACCACCCGTGCGGGCCAGCATGCCGTTTTTTGTGAGCAACGGATTTCCGGGCTTGAAGGTGATTTCAATTATGGAAACCACCCGATCCTCCATCTTTCGGCGCTGCCCGAGAACGCCGGACGAACCGCAGCACCGTGGAATGGCCGCCACGCCGGTCGCATCGGAATCGAGGTGGCCGACTGGATATTCCTGATCTAAAAACCCAGGAAATATCCATTCTTGTCCTGACTAAATCAAGGCTTGCCAGCCAAATCGGGACTTCGGATACATCTTGCGATAGATCAAATTGCCACTGCCGTATTCACACGACCTTTTAAGAACTCATGAGCATTCCAAGCACCACCTTCGACCTGTCCACCACCTCCCCGAGCCTTAAAGCCCTCATCGACGGCCACCTCAAAGACACCCGCGGACTGCTTCAACTCTCCCCCACCTGGGTCCCCCGTTCTTTCCTGCAACCCGGCCTCCGCATCAAACTCCACCCGGACGACACCTACGCTTACGGCCTCAACCGCGGCGGCATCGATGAGCGCTGGTTCGGCTCCACCACAGAGACCGCCAACGAAGGCCGCGCCGCCGATCAAGGGCTTTCCTACGTCGTCGTCGGCAACGAGCGCTTCACCCTGCGCGACGCCATCGCCGAGTCAGGTGCGAGCATCATCGGCAAGACGATGTGGGACAAATACGGCAAATGGCCGGTTTATTCGAAGTCCGGTCCTGAGGTGAATCCGGACGCTTCTGCCACAGTTGCTTACAAGAATTAATAATCTTCGCTCTCAACCCTCAACTCTCAACCACCAACCTCTTCATGAAACTTCACAACGCCATGTGGCCCGGTCTCGTCGGCAAAGAACCCGGCACCGACCACCCTCCCATCTCGCTCGAACACATGCTCGAACTCACCGTCGCCGCCGAGGTGGACGGCCGCAAGTTCGACGGCATCGACTACTTCCTGTTCCACCCGCACACCGACCCCGACGCCTCGGAATCCGACATCCGGAAAATCGCCGATCTCATCGCCAGCCACAATCTCAAGGTCGGCTCGCTCGTCGCACCGATCTGGCCGGGCACCGTCGGCGACGCCGCCATGGGGGATGCCGAAGCCCGCCGCAAGTTCGTGCTCGCCGTCGAGAAAGCCTGCCGCATTGCGAAGATTTTCAATGAGCATGGCGTCCGCGAATACGGCGTCATCCGCATTGACTCCGCCAGCTCTGTTAGAGATTGGGCCAAGGACCCTGCCGGAAATACCAAACTCATCGCCGAGACCTTCCGCGAAGCCGGAAAAATCGCCGAGCAACACGGCGAACGCCTCGCCGCCGAAGGTGAAATCTGCTGGGGTGGCATGCATTCGTGGAAGGCCATGCTCGACACCCTAGAAGCGACCGGCATGCCGAACACCGTCGGATTCCAGGCCGACCTCGCCCACACCTATCTCTATCTGATGGGCTACAACGCGCCCGAAGCCGCATTGCTCAAGGAAGGTTACAGCGAAGACGAATTCTGGGCCGCCTACAAAACGATGACTGATGCGCTGCGCCCCTGGACCATCGATTTCCACGTCGCCCAGAACGACGGCTCCGTGCACGGCACCGGCTCCCACGACAAAACCGGCCGCCATTGCCTCGCCGACGACCCCAACGGCAAACTCGACATCGCCAAGTGCTCCACCTTCTGGCTCAAGGACGCCGCCACTCGTGGCATCCAGCACATCTGCTGGGATGGTTGCATGTTCCCCAACGAAGTGCTCGAAAAAGCCGAAACCTGGGAACATATCCTCAAGGCCATGGTCGAAGTCGAAAAAGCGCTGTGAGGCTACGCTTCCTCTTCACAACGCCCCGCTCCGCCCCATAGTTTGTCGGGTTATATCTATCAGTTAATTGACTTGACGAGTCCCCGCGAGTTGGGACCATTCACTTTATCCACTCCAACACCTAAACTTCATAATCTAATTGCCATGGCTGAGTCCCCTTCAATTCTCGCAGATAAACTGCACGAGTATCCTCAACACGATGTCATCGACGGAGGATCGGATCCGATTCTCGATGACTGCCTCAATCAGAACGACGGGGTGCTGCAACTTCTGCACCGCTATGCTGGCCGCACGTTTTGCACCCCTGGAAAGCGCCTTCGCCTGGATGAGAAATCCTATTACCCGGACTACATGGGAGGAACCGGTCTCGATGAAGTCTGGATGTGCTGCACCGTGCCCATCGTGACAGGCGTCGTCGATACCCGCACGGGTAAGGCACCCTTTCGTGAAGGAGAAGCACACGTTCTCACGCCGAGCGGGCAAGTCATCTCACTTCAGGATCTGATCGAGACCAATCCGGAAGCCATCATGGGAGAGAAGGTCACCGCTTTCGCGAAATCCTTGTTCGGCAAGGCCACCTGGCCGATCGTGTCCAAGAAGTTCGACAACCTGAACCCCATTCCCCACCACCTTCACTGGGCAAAGTGGGAAGTTTACGACATCAATTCCTTCGATAACCCAGGCGTCAGTCCGTCCCATTATCACACCACGGCAATGGGCCTGTACCCGTTCGTCACGAAGGACCAGTTCCTTGCCTGCATGAAGCGTTGGGGGCAAGGCGACTACAACGGCGTGCGGCACCTGTCGCCGCATACGATGATGCAACTGGATCACGGCTTCGTGATGCCGAATGGCGTGCTGCACTCGCCGACGGACCTCTGCACCCACGAGTTGCACGTGACGATGGACGAGCATTTCCTCGCCGAGGACCTGACACTGGATGGACGGATCGGAGCTGCCGATGCGTTTTACGCCTGCCGCGAACAGGACTATCCGAAGGACAAGCACGAAGACTGGGAATACCTGGTGGACACCTTCGACTTCAAAGCAAATCAGGACCCGAACTTCGTGCAGAAGAATTCGCGCCCGGCCATCACCGCCGAAGAATTTTCCGCCGAGGGAGTGGACGCAAAGTGGATTGTTTACGGTGACATCCTCGGCGATCAGAAAGCCTCCATTCTCCGTCTCACCCTTGCACCCGGCGCCAAGACGAATTTCCACCCGGAGAGCCCCGCCCTTTTCCACACGAACCGCGGCCGCGGCCGGGTCGGAAAGCTCGAAGTGCGATATCACCAGAACATGAAGCTTGGCGAAATCTATCCCGAGATCGGATTCATCACCCAGGCCGCGCTCAACCGCGGCGGCGTGGAAATCGAAAACACCGGCACCGAACCGCTCGTCCTGACCTTCGACTTCCCCCAACACGCACATTCTCAAACACCCGGTCTTCCTTCATAACTCATCGAATATCATGAAAAAACCAATCCGCATCGGCCTCATCGGTTACGGCTTCATGGGCCGCACCCATTCGAACGCCTACTCGCAGCTCTCCCACTTTTTCGATACCGAGCACGTCCCGGTCCGCCAAGCCGTCTGCGGCCGCGACAAGGAAAAGGTCGCCGCCTTCGCCGAAAAATGGGGCTACGCCTCCTACGAAACCGACTGGCGAGAGCTCGTCAAACGCGACGACATCGACGCCATCGACATCTGCACGCCCAACGATTCCCACGCCGAGATCGCCCTCGCCTGCATCGCCAACGGCAAGATGATCCTCTGCGAAAAGCCCCTCGCCCTCAACGGCGAGCAGGGCGAGAAAATGGTCGAAGCCGTCGAAAAATCCGGACTGCCCAACCTCGTGTGGTATAACTACCGCTTCCTCCCCGCCGTCACGCTCGCGAAAAACATCGTCGATGCCGGCGAACTCGGCCGCATCTTCCACTACCGCGCGAATTTCCTCCAGGACTGGACGATTTCCGAAGAACTCCCGCAAGGCGGCGCCGGCCTCTGGCGTCTCGATGCCGCAGCCGCCGGCTCCGGCGTTACCGGCGATTTGTTAGCCCATTGCATCGACACCGCCCGCTGGATCAATGGCGACATCGTTTCGGTTAGCGCCATGACCGAGACCTTCATCAAGGAGCGCATCCACACCGCCACCGGCGAAAAGCACCCCGTCACCATCGACGACGCCTGCGCCTTCCTCGCCCGATTCGAAAA
The DNA here is from genome assembly GCA_044240265.1 of Luteolibacter sp. Lineage (GTDB taxonomy): Bacteria > Verrucomicrobiota > Verrucomicrobiia > Verrucomicrobiales > Akkermansiaceae > Luteolibacter. Next base: position 9,972 of record JBIHZT010000059.1, read on the forward strand.
CGGCTCGCTCGCCATTTTCGAGTCCACCCGCTACGCCCGCGGCCACAAGGCGCTCTACACGTTTGAGATCAATGGTGAGAAAAAATCCCTCGCCTGGGACCTTCACGACCTCAACTACCTCTCCTACTTCGACCACGGCGTCCCCGGCGACCGCCGCGGCTGGACCAACATCCACGCCACCGACGGCGACCACCCGTATTCCGGAAACTGGTGGGTCCCCGGACTCTGCCTCGGTTACGAACACTCGTTCACCCACGAACTCGCCGAGTTCTTCAAGTCCCTCGACGACCCAAGCGCCGAGAAACGCTACCCGGACTTCCGCCATGCCCTCGGCACCCAATACGTCTGCGACGCCGTCCTGGAATCCGCCAGGAGCAAGCAGTGGGTGGACGTGAAGAAATAAGGAGTCGCAGCATTTCCTATCAGTCAGCACTTCACATCACTCTCCGGCCTCGTTGACCCGATCGAGGGCGGAGGTGAGGTTGTGTCCGCCGCAGGAAGTTCGAGCGGCAGGTTCACCTAAAAAAGAGCGCTTTCTCCTGTTCTACACAGGCCGCTGCATAAAGATACATCGACGCCGACCACGTCTGCCAGTCCTCTCCGGCGGGCTCCCCATCCTGCGCGCGGAACCATTCGTTGAACCCGAAGCCACCACGGTCAATGCGGGATTTCCTCGCGAGACTGGTGAGAGCGGCAAGCCTGGATTCCGCCAGTTCCTGTTCACCGGCGGCCACGAGCGCGGCGATGTAGAAGCCGCAAACAAAGGGCCAGACTCCGCCATTATGATAGTGGCCCGGCATGTTGTAGGTTTGATAGCGCGCATGCCAGTCGGGGTCGGACGGCTGGATAAATGGAAATAGGCAGGGAGGCAGTTCCAAGGCCAGATCCCCGCTCAAGCGCAATTCCGCACAGCGGGCTTCCATCCATGCCACCATTTCCCG
>JBIHZT010000060.1:0-10899 GCA_044240265.1 Luteolibacter sp.
TCCGGTCATTTAAAGAAAAATTATTCTTTTATTGAATCCACTATCGACGCAGCGCTCTGGTTCTGCATTCTAGGGCCGTGTTCATGTATAGCAAGCTGGCCCAATCGGGGATCGCCGCTGTCAGTTATCTGGCGGCGGTTTCAGGTGAGGACCGCTTGTCGGGCAGCGCGGAGATCGCGGAGTCGCGTGAAATTTCCCAACAGTTGATCGCCAAGGTTCTCACCGTGTTGTCGCGGGCCGGGCTGGTCGAGGGGACGCGCGGGCCGTCCGGCGGCTACCGTCTCGCCCGCCCGGCGGCGGAGATCACGCTGCTCGATGTGGTGAAGGTTTTTGAAAACCCCGAGGACCGGGTGATGTGCCCGTTCGGACCTAACTGGTGCGGGCACGGACCTCACTGCCCGCTTCACGACACCTTCGCGGAAATGCACCGGAAGGCGCTGGATGGACTGCAAAAAGAGACTTTCGGTCAGTTCGTGGACGGCTGAGGCGCTTACTTGTTGGAAAGCTCCGACAGCTTTCCGATGATCTTGTCCCGCACGGGTTCTTCGATGATTTTCGCATCCGCCAGATCGCGGGTGAGTTGCTTGGCGGCGGCGATTTCGATGTCGGTGGCCGCGTGGCTATCCGTCTGCGGCGGGCGGATTTCGAGATTGGCGATGACCTTGTCGATGCCCGGCGAGATGGCGGGGTCGATGAGGGTGGCGATCATCGGAGTTTTCCCGGCCAGCGGGCCGTCTGGGATGACCGGCAGCTTGCCTTCGCGCATGGTGCTGAGCGTGTGGAAATCCGGTTTGTAGCCGAGTTTGAGGAAATTCTCGTAGTTGCTGCCGAGGCTGGAGCGGATGATTTTCTCACGGGCTGTCGGCTCGTAGGGATCGGTGTCGGTGTTGAAAAACACCTCCTCGATACCCAGGCCGCGGTCGATGGATTTTTCCGGCGGGATGCCGAGTTGGTTGGCCTCCGCGATCAGGGCGACGGCGCGGATGAGCGACTTCCGCGCGTCCTCTGGATAGAATTGTTTGAAAAACGAGCTGTCGCTGGAGATCGACTTGAGCTCGGCGATGATGGCGGACTGGCGCTGCTTCTTTTTGACGAAACTGATGCCGGCGAGGACCACGAAAATCGCGGCGATCAGGAAAACGGCTCGGGTGAGGATGTAGCGCGGGCTAGGGGATTCCATGGTGTGTTAGGTCCAGATCGATTTCGGTTTTTTGGGCTCCTTGGCGGGGGCTTCGAAGATTTTGCGTTCGCGGCTGTTGAAGACCGCCTCGTCGCGGGTGATGAGATTCGCCTCGAACAGCTCGGTGATGCTCTGGTCGATGGTGCGGTTCCCTTCCTTCTGGCCGATTTCCATCAGGCCGACGATTTGTTCGAGCTTCCGCTCGCGGATGCAGTTGCGGATGGCGTGGCTGGGGCGGAGGATTTCCGAGGCAAGCACGCGGCCCTGGCCGTCGGCGCGGGGGATCAGGCGCTGGCAGATGATGCCTTCCAAGGAGCCTGCGAGCTGGGTGATGATCTGCGGCTGCTGGTCGGCGGGGAAGACATCGACGATGCGGTCGATGGTCTGCGGCGCGTCCGGCGTGTGCAGGGTGGCGAGCACGAGGTGGCCGGTTTCCGCGGCGGTGAGAGCAATGCGGATGGTGTCGAGATCGCGGAGTTCGGAGATAACGATGACGTCGGGATCCTGGCGCAGCGACTGGCGCAAGGCGCGGGGAAAGCTGCGGGTGTCGGTGCCGATTTCCCGCTGCTTGATCAGGCAGGAGCGGTGCTCGTGGACGAACTCGATGGGGTCCTCCAGCGTGATGATCACGCCGTTGCGGGTCTCCGCGATGCGGCGGACCATGGAGGCGAGCGTGGTGGATTTCCCCGAGCCAGTGATGCCAGTGACGAGCACAAGTCCGCTGCGCAAGTTGCAGAACTCATGGATCACCGAGCGATGCCCGAGGGTTTCCAGATCCGGGATGTCCTGTGTGATGAAGCGAAAGGAGGCCTCGGCCTGGCCACGGGCCATGTGGACGTTTCCGCGGAAGCGGCCGACGCCTTCGACCTGGAGCGCGTAGTCGAGTTCCCACTCTTCCTCCAGCGTGGCGCGCTGGGATTCGGAAAGCGTGTCGAGGATCAGATCCCTCACGGTGACGGGATCGAGGACTTCCTGGTCGAAGGGAACGAGGGAGCCGTTGACCCGGGCGCAGGCCGGAGCCCAGGCGCTGAGATGCAGGTCCGAGCCGCCGAGGGCGATGGTGTGTCGAAGGTATTCGATGATGTCGCTGGCTATGGCATGAACGGGTTTATCCGGAGATTCCGCGCATGGCGCGATCAAAATCCTGCGGCCGGTCACAAGCGGCGGTGTCGGTGTCGAGGTAGCCTTGTTGCACCGAGGCGACGAGGTATTCGAGCAGCGAGCAGTTGTTGGCTTCGTTGGATTTCAAGAGGTGGTCCTGGAGATCGGTGAGGCGGCTTTCCTGAATCCAGCGGCGCGTGGCGGCCTCGTTCTGCATGTATTCGAGCGCCGGGAAAAGTCCGCCGCCGAGACGGGGCAGGAGCTGCTGGGAAAGGATGCCGACGAGTTGGGTGGCGAGCAGGCTGAGCGCGCCGGTGCTTTCCGAGCCGAGCAGGTGGGTGAAGCGGTCCAGGGTTTCCACCACGCTGCTGCTGTGGAGCGTGGAAATGACTAGGTGCCCGGTCTCCGCGGCGTGCAGCGCGGTGAGGGCGGTCTCGGAATCGCGGATTTCTCCGAGGAAGAGAATATCGGGACTCTGCCGCAGCGCCGAACGCAGGCCGGTGGAGAAGCTGGCGGAGTCCTGCCGGATCTGCGCTGGGAGAACAACGAGCGCTCGTTGATGAAGAGAAACTCGATGGGGTCTCCCAGGGTCACGATGTGGCGTGATAGATTCTGATTGATCCAGTCCAGACAGGAGGCGACGATGGTGGATTTTCCCGATCCGGTGGGCCCGGTGATCAGGATGAGTCCGTAGCGGCGCTGCATCCAGGACTCCAGCAAGGGGCCGGGTAGCCCGAGTTCGGAGAGCGGCGGGATGTCGTTGCGGATCGGCCGCAGCACGGCGGCGAGACGGCCGAGCGTGTGATAGAGATTGACCCGCAGGCGGCCGCCGCCGGGGACGCGCCAGGAAATATCGGCTTCCAGGGTGGCCGCGGGATCCACGCCGCAGGATTTCCAGAATTCCTCCATCGCGATGTGGGGGATGGGCCCGGGATGGAGCGTCACCACGTCGCCCTCGCGGCGGATCCGCGGCGGCTCGTCCTCGATCAGGAATACATCGGTCGCGGAATCGGCGAAGGCGTCGCGGATGAGTTGGTTGAGTGCGGAGTGCATGGATTTCGACTCCGTGGCGGAATCTTCCGGATTTCTAAAAGATTCGCCGCAGGGGATGAAGCGAAAACGTCGGGAAGGGGATTTTAGTAATGATACCGCCAATCGATTGTCTCGACGGCCCCATGCCGCCCTGCCAAATTTCCGCCGCATGTCATCCCCGTCATCCCATCCGAACGATCCCCTCCATGGCGTAACTCTGGAAACGGTGCTGCGGGCGGTGGTGGACCGCCACGGCTGGCAGCGCATGGCCGACCACATTCCCATCCGCTGTTTCATGTTCGACCCGACGATCAAATCCAGTCTCACTTTCCTGCGGAAAACCCCGTGGGCGCGGAAAAAGCTCGAGGACTGGTATGTCTATGACGCCATCCGCGACCGGTCCACGTCGTGACATCGGAAAGATCAGCCGATTTCCCTCTCCAACTGCGCCAGAAACTCGCGCAGGAAAACCGTGCGTTGGCGGGCTTCGTTTCTGCCGCTCTCCGTCTGCATCGTGCCTTCCAGCGTGAGCAGCTTGCAGTAAAGATGGTCGAGCGTGTAGACCGCATCATCCGGATTCCGCGAGTGGCAGAAGGGATCGGCGGGGTGATAGAACTCGCGCTTCATCTCCGCGCCCAGCATAAGGGTGCGGGCCAGGCCCACCGCGCCTAACGCATCCAGACGGTCCGCGTCTTGCAGGACTTTCGCCTCGATCGTGTTGGGCGTGATCTTCGCGGTGAAGCTGTGCGCCTCGATGGCGTGGGCGATTTCCTCCAGCCTGCCATGCGGCCATTCCAGTTCTATCAGCCACGCGACCGCTTGTTTGGCCGCCAGTTGGGAGGCGCGGCTGCGGTCGGGCGAGGTCTTGGGGATGATCACGCAGTCGTGCAGCCAGGCGGCGGGCATCACCACCTGCCAATCCGCACCTTCAGCATCGGCGAGGCGGCGGGCGTTGGTGACCACCCGCCGGATGTGCATGGGATTGTGGGCGGCGTCCTCGGGTGAATGCTCGTGGAGCAGTTGGAGAAAACGGGTGGGCCAGGGTTCGTCGGAGTCGGTGGTGGGCATGATGACAAGATGATCTAACTTTGACCCAGCACCCACGCGTATTCCCCGGCGATTTGTTCCTCCACCGGTCGCTGGAGCGCCTCCGGCAGCACGCCCCAGGTGTAGGTCTCGATTTCGTAGTGGAGGCACGCGTCGGGGTGGTCTCGCCGCCAGTCCAGCACCGCACGCGTTTGATCGCGGGTGGAGCGCAAGGGCGCGGCGGGCTCGGCATCGAGCGGGATGTGGAAATGAACGCGCATCTCCGTGAAAGCCGCGGGATCGATTTCTCTGCTTGTGACCGCCGCGAAAAAGGCTGGTAGATCGATGAAGCGCCGGATCTCGCCGCGATCATCGTTGAGCAGCACCTGATGGAAATAAACCGGTTCGTCGAAGGCTCGGATCGCCGCGAGCGCTCCGGGATTCCGCGGATCGAGCGAGAGTGCGCTGGAGAGATGGATTTTTGAAATCCGGATGCCGGCCGCGGTTAGCGCGTCCAGCGACTCGCGGGCGGCGTCGTATTCCAGCGCGAAGTGGCAGGCGTCGTAGTTCACGCCGATCCTGCGGCGGAGGATTTTCGCATCGGGTGCGGTGGCGTGCAACCGTTCGAAAAACGCCAGCGTTTCCGCCGTGTTTTCGAAATGCCCGAGCGGCTCGGGTTCGAGGCCGAGGTGGAAGTCGAGACCGGTTTCCACAGATAGGTTTTCCAGCCACGCCGCCATTTCATGGAGGTGTTGGAGAATTAACGCTTCATCCGCGCCGAAGGTCTTGTGGGATCCCGGCAGCGTGGAAACCGAAGCCCCCATTCCCGGTCGGGCGATGGCGGCGAGGATTTTGAAAAGATCCTTCGTGTAGTCCACCCGCGCCCGCTCCGTCCAATCCGGCTTGAAAACCTGCTCCTTCACCCGCGTGCCGTGGAAGCTACCGTAGGGAAATCCATTGATGGTGAAAACATAGGTGTTCGTCTCCTCCAGCCACGAGCGGAAATCCTCCAGATTTCCGCCCTCCAACAACTCCCGCGCGGCCACCGCCGAGAGCCTCAGCCCGATGGCGAACGCCTCGTCCGCACCCAGCGCCCCTGCCATCCGCAAGCGGTCACGCACGGCTAACACATGCGTCCCGAGCACCGCGAAGGTCTCCGCCCAGGTTTCCGCCGGATGGATATTGGTGCAGTAGGAAAGGTGGGATTGATGGAATTTCATGCGTGGGAGACTGGAAGCGCATCTTTCAACCGCAAGTCCACCGCCGCAAGCGGGATGTGGCGGTGCCCGGGGAAACGGCGCGGATGAAACTTTTGGAAAAAGTCTTGTCATCGTCGGGGATCCGGCTATTGCCTCGCCGTGCACGCCGTTTGTGGCGTGCGGGGAGTCGATTGAATGACTCCACCCTTTTCCGGTCTTCATCGATGAGAGATTGTTTGAGGTTACTCCAACCGCTCATCGACACCGCCTGCCGCCCATACGGGATGAGGCAGGCACCCTACTAACATGACCCCGAATGAATTCGAGGCGTTGCCATTGGCCGCGCCCCTCCAACGTGTTTTGCGCGAGCTGAACTACACCACTCCATCGCCCGTCCAGGCACAGGCCATCCCGCTTCTGTTGGAAGGCCGCGACCTTCTCGGTTGCGCCCAGACCGGCACCGGAAAAACCGCGAGTTTCGCCCTGCCCATCCTTCATGCGATCCATGAGCGGCCGAAGCAAATCAAGCCACGTCAGTGCCGCACGCTGGTGCTGGCACCGACCCGCGAGCTCGCCGGCCAGGTCGGCAAAAGCTTCACCACTTACGGCGCCCACGTCCGCTTCAAGCAAACGCTGATCTATGGCGGCGTCGGCCAGAATCCCCAGGTTTCCGCGATGCGCGGTGGTGTGGATGTTCTCGTCGCGACTCCCGGCCGTCTGCTCGACCTGATCGAACAACGTGCAGTGGACCTCTCCGGCGTGGAGTTCTTCGTGCTCGACGAAGTGGACCGGATGCTCGACATGGGCTTCGCCCGCGATGTGAAAAAAATCGTCTCGCTGCTGCCCGCCAACCGCCAGTCGCTGTTTTTCTCTGCGACCCTCGCGCCAAGCATTGTGGAGCTCGCGCAAACCATCCTGCGCAATCCCGCCCGTGTCAGCATCGACCCGGGAACGACGACCGCCGAGCGGATCGAGCATCAGGTCTGCTTCGTGGACCGCGAAAGCAAGCGCCCGCTGCTGGAGCAACTCCTGCGCGGCCAGGCTTCCGCCACCACCGGCAAGCTCACCATCGTCTTCAGCCGCACCAAGCACGGCGCTAACAAACTTGCGAAAAGCCTCTGCGAAGCCGGCTTCCCGGCTGATGCCATCCATGGCAACAAGTCCCAGGCGCAGCGCGAAAAGGCGCTCGAAAAATTCAAAAAAGGCCTCACGCCCGTGCTCGTCGCCACCGACGTCGCCGCCCGCGGCGTGGACGTGAAAGACGTCGGCCTGGTCGTCAATTTCGACCTGCCTAACGAGCCTGAAGCCTACGTCCACCGCATCGGCCGCACCGGTCGTGCAGGAGCCGAAGGCCGCGCGGTTTCGTTCTGCGCGGAAGACGAGCGCGAGTTCCTCCGGGAAATCGAAAAAGTCATCAAAATGCCCGTGCCCCGCTGGGATGACCACCAGTGGCACGACGAAGGTCTGGCCGACCGCCACCTCCGCATGCGGACCGGCGGCGGCATGGTGCAAGGCGGTGGCAACCGCGGTCGCCAAGGCGGCGGCGGTGGAAACCGTGGCGGAAATCGCGGCGGTGGCGGTGGCATCGATTACAGCAACGCCACGCGCGGCAATAACCGCCGTCGTCCGGCATCCCGCTAATAGCTTCCGAGGCAGTGACTTCTGGAAAAAATCATGGAGCGTCTGCGCGCTGCTCATTGGCACGACGCTCGCAGAACAACGCTACCAGGCGCCCCGCGCGCACCTGTAGCCGTGGAAATCAAGTGTCATCCAACATCCCCTTGAGCCCGCCGAAGAAATTGTCGAGCTCATCGGTGCTGGGGGCCGCGCCAAGGATGTCGTCGTAGGTGGTGTGCAGCAGATGCTCGTCGTCCAACTCGCCGATGAAACTGCTGGGCTGGCAACCGGTTTCCTGGCCCCACTTGATGCGGGTGGAGCAGTAGGTCATGGTGAGCAGGTCCTGCGCGCGGGTGATGCCGACGTATAACAGCCGCCGCTCCTCGTCCTTGGTGCCTTCCGCGATACTGCGGGTGTGCGGCAGGAATCCTTCTTCGAGACCGACGAGGAAAACGATGGGGAATTCCAAGCCTTTCGACGCGTGGAGGGTGATCAGGGTGACTCCTTGTTTTTTCTCGAGGTCCTCGTCGTCCTTGTCGGAGGCGAGTGCGCTGTGGTCGAGGAAGGACTGGAGCGACTTTTTCGGCCCCTTCGCCAAGTGCTGGCGTAGGCTGTCCACCACGCTGAAAATCCCTTCGCCGCGTTGCTGGCGCTCGCTGTCAGTCTTGCACGCGCGCTCGATCCACGGCAGGTATTCGATCTCCTTGACCAGCGCGTCGAGCACGTCGGCGGGGTTTTCCTTGGCGATTTCAATCCGGTTCTTCGCGCCGGCGATGGTGGCCACGAACTCCTGCACGGCCTTGGCAGCCTTGCCGCCCAACTGGTCGGTGAAATTCGGGTCGCACAGCGCCTGCCAGACGGACTCGTGGTGCTCGCGGCTCCAGTCGGTGGCGAGCACGGCGGTGGACTGGCCGATGCCGCGGTTCGGCGCGTTGAGCACGCGCAGCAGCGGGACGTCGGCATCCGGCGATGCGAGCAGCTGGGCGTAGGCAAGCACGTCGCGGACCTCACGGCGGTCGTAGAAACTCTGCGCGCCGACCATCCGGTAGGGCATCTTGCGCTCGCGGAAGGCGAGCTCGAGCTTGCGGCTCTGGCCGTTGGTGCGGAAGAGGATGGCGAAATCCTCCCACTCGCGGCCGACCGCGCCTTTTTCCGACATGATTTCCTCGGCGATGAACTCCGCCTCCTGGTCGTCGCCCGGCATCGCGACGATGCGCACTGGATCTCCATCCTTGCGGGTGGAGCGGAGGATCTTCTCGCGGCGGCCGATGTTGTGTTTGATCAGGCTGTTCGCGGTGTGGAGCACGGCGTGGGTGGAGCGATAATTTTCCTCCAGGCGGATGACCTTCGGGTTGGGGAAGAATTTCTCGAACTGGAGGATGTTGGCGACCTCCGCGCCGCGCCAGCCGTAAATCGACTGGTCGTCATCGCCGACGACGCAGACATGATAGTTCGGCGGGCCGACGAGCTGTTGCAGCAAGCGCATCTGGAGCGCGTTGGTGTCCTGGAACTCGTCCACCGTCACGCGGGTGTAGCGCCGGCGGAAGACTTCCCGGACGTCCTCGTGCTCGCGCAGGATTTGTTCACCCATGAGCAGGAGGTCGTCGAAGTCCACCGCGTTCTGGGCGCGGAGCTCATTCTGATAGGCGACGCCCAGCATGGCGAAGTATTCGTCCTCGAGGTCCTGCGGATCGATGCCCTTGTTCTTGCCCTTGGAAATCGCGCCGAGCACGTCGTCCGGCTTCACCTTCTCCGAGGTGCCGCCCTTGCGGACGAGCAGTTGTTTCATCAGGCCGACCTGGTCGGAGTGCGAACAGATCGAGAAATTTTTCTTATAGCCGAGTTTTTCAATGCCGCCGCGCAGGATGCGGACGCAGAGCGAGTGGAAGGTGCAGACGGTCATCGCCTCGGCGGCTTTTTTGGAAACCATGCCGCCGATCCGCTCGCGCATTTCGCTGGCGGCCTTGTTGGTGAAGGTGACAGCGAGGATTTCCGACGGATCGATGCGCTTTTCGAGCATGTGGGCGATCCGGCAGGTGACGGTGCGGGTCTTACCGGTTCCCGCGCCGGCGAGCAGCATCACCGGACCGTCGAGAGCACCCACGGCTTCGCGCTGCGCTTGGTTGAGGGAGTCGAAAGAGAACGAAGAGGCCATCGGCGGGCGGAGTCAAGCGGGGCCGGGGCGGAGTGGCTAGTCCTGAGTTGGGGATACCCGGAATTTCCAACGCTGTGTCCCACCCATCGAGCACGGCGGTCTTCACGGGGGCTCGCGAGCGGTTATTCAGAGGCGCTTGAACCGGACCTCATACTCGTGGTGCAACTCCCGGTGCATTGTTTCGAGTTCGGCGAGGGTCATGGCTTCGAGAATCTCGCGCGAAGAATGGGGTTTCCCAAGGAACTCCTCAAACGCTTGGATCTTGCCGATCCACAGGCCCTCCACACGGCCCTCCACACGGCCCTCAGCCTTTAGTTTTTCAGCGACAGACATGGCGTTCTTTTCGAGTTCCGGGTTGGACGAGAGGGTATGATAAATTTTCTTTGCGTCAAGGTCGCTGTCGGAGTGGAGCGCGTAGAGCAGCATCAAACCGAGAAGGTTGTCGGGAAGATCGCGGGCGGAAAACCCGGCCAGCCATTGGAAAAACCGCAGCAATTCTTTTTGCCGGGCGAGCTTCATGAGCTGAAGCACGACGCGCAGGCGGGTATCGTCCTCCCCGGAGTCGGGGTCGAAGCGGGTCAGATCGAGCAAGGCGTGATGGAACTTCGGCAAAAATGGCATCAAGTCTGCGGCGAGTTCGTCGGGTAGCTCGAAGAGATCTTCAAACGCAGTGGAAACGTTCCAAGTTTCCGGTCCTTGGTGGAAAACGAAGGGCAGCACGGGCGGCAGCGGAAATCCGTGCGCTTTGTGATGCTGGGAGAGTATTTCAAACACATAGCCAAGCGCACGCAGCGGCATGGCCGGGTCCGGGCTGCTTTGATGTTCGAAGAGGAGATAGAGCCGCGATTCGCACCCGCCGATGCTGACGGAGAAGAGCAGGTCGGAATGGACCTGCTGCAGGCTGGACTTCACAAATGAGCCGGGAAGCAACTTCAGCGATTGCCAGTCAATCTTCGCCGTGATGGCCGGCGGCAGGTGGGTCTTGAAAAACGCGGTGGCATGTTCCGGTTGGGAGAATACCGCCTTGAAAAAGCCGTCGTTGGTGTGCGCTGCGGGGGCGAGTGGTGCTCCGGATTTATCCACGGGCCGAGGTTTGATGAATCATGCGGGCGGAGCAAGGACGGTTTCCGGAGGGGGAGTTTGACAAACGGACTTTCGCGATTCCATTCAAAGCCATTCAAATGACCTCAATTCCAATTCATGATTTTTCCCGCCACGTTTTCAACGGTTCATGGATGCGGCGGATGCTGCTGGTCGTGGGGGCGCTGTCGTTGGCGGCTTGCACGACGCTGCCGGAGTTGGGGGCGCTGGTGGACAAGGGCGGCACCAAAGGGCGGCGGATCGTGGTGAGTTTGAAATCACAACAGGCCGCGCTCTACCACCAGGGGGAGCTGGTCGGCGTGTCACCGATTTCCTCGGGCCGCGAAGGAAAGTCCACGCCGGTCGGAAGATACAGCGTGATCGAAAAGGATGCGGACCACCGGTCGACACTCTATGGCAACTACGTGCGCGACGGCAAGGTGGTGAAGGAGAATGTGGACATCCGCAAAGGCGGGCGGCCGGCTGGCAGCCGGTTCGAGGGCGTGCCG
>JBIHZT010000061.1:0-10895 GCA_044240265.1 Luteolibacter sp.
AGTCGAAGGACAAACACGCGGCGACCTCGTGCTTTCCGAGCACTTCGTAAAAGGCAGCCACGGAATCCATCCCGCCACTGAGCAGCACGCAGACTTTCATGATCCGGCGGCGAGGGAATCCGGATAAGTCGCCTCGGTCGTGAGCTGGATGCCGCCGCGCGGGGCGAAATCCCCGCGGACGACGAGCTGCTGCGGTTTCATCACCGCCACGAGATCGTCGAGGATGCGGTTGACGATTTCCTCGTTGAACGCCGGCTGGTTGCGGAACGAGGCGAGGTAGAATTTAAGACTCTTCGTTTCCACGCAGACATCGCCGGGGACATAGCGGATGACGATTTTCGCGCTGTCCGGCTGGCCGGTGACCGGGCAGAGCGAGGAGAATTCGGGGCAATTCAGGGTGATCCAGTAGCGGCGGCCGGGCCGCAGGTTCGGAAATACATCGAGCGTCGCCTCATCGGGGTTCGTGGGCAGACGGTTCTCGGACTTTCCGAGCAGGGACAGGTTCTTGAGATCTTCGCGACCGGGCATGGCCGGAGTCTGAAAGTCTGCGCCGAAAGGTCGATTATTTTCTAAAACGACGCGAATCAGGCCGGAGTCTCCTCGGCTGCCGGCGGCTCATCGCCTTCGGGAGCGTCCGGGGCTTCAGCGTCTCCGCCGCCCTCCTTGGCCGCGAGTTTCTGCTTCCGCTTCTCCTCCTTCTTGGCCTTTTTGTCCAACTCGCGGCGGCGTTTTTCAAATGAATAGTTCGGTGTTGCCATGGTGTTCCCGACGACTGTGCATCCGGATTGATCGGGAGGCGAGCATGGAATTCCACCTTCTCCGCCCGCCGATTTCCTACGTCTTCGCGTGACCCGGTGACGTTGACAGGCATTCCCGTGATTCTAAACTCGGGGCACCGCCCACGGATCTTCGGCGGGCGCCCCCCTCCCGTTCATGAGAATCCTCGTTCACGACTATGCCGGCCATGCGTTCCCGATCTCGCTGAGTCGCGAACTCGCCGCCCGGGGGCACGACGTCGTGCACGCGTTCGCGAGTTCCCTGCAAACACCGCGCGGCGATCTGGAACGGAAGCCCGGCGACTCGCTGACGCTGGAGTTCCGGGAAATCCCGATGAACCCGGAATACGTCCGCTACAAATACTCGTTCCGCCGCCGCCGGGACATGGAGATTTGTTACGGCAAGGAAGTCGCGAAATTCATCCGCTCTTGGAAGCCTGACGCCGTGCTTTCCGGCAACACCCCGACCGAGACCCAGGAACCCATCACCCGCGCCGCCATCGCCGGCGGCGGGCGGTTCTACTACTGGGTGCAGGATTTCTACAGCCTCGCCGTGGACCAGATCCTGCGGAAAAAGATCCCGGTCGCCGGGGCTTGGATCGGCGCCTGGTATCGCCATCTCGACCGCAGGCAGTTCCAGCGGAGTTCGAAAATCATCGCGATCACCGGCGACTTCACGCCGATTCTATCCAGCGAGTTCGGCGTGGATCCGGGAAAAGTCGCTGTCGTCCCGAACTGGGCGCTGATCGAGGAAATCCCAGCCTTGCCCAAGGACAATCCCTTGTCGCGCCGCCACTCGCTGCACGACAAGTTCGTCTATCTGTATTCCGGCACCATCGGCATGAAGCACAATCCGGCGATGCTGTTGGAACTCGCCCGCAAGCACGCGGACGACGCTACGGTGCGGGTGGTCATCGTTTCCGAAGGCATCGGCGCGGAATGGCTGCGCAGGGAATCCGCCGCCGCGGGCTTGTCCAACATCCTGATCCTGCCCTATCAGCCCTTCCAGGAGCTGCCCTCGGTGCTGGCCACGGGCGATGTACTCGTCGGCATTCTCGAAGAAGAAGCCGGCGTCTTCTCCGTGCCTTCCAAAACCCTCAGCTACCTCTGCGCCGGTCGACCGCTGCTGCTCGCGATCCCGCTGGAAAATCTAGCGGCGCGCATCACCCGCGACCACCGCGCCGGACTCACCGTGGCACCCGGTGATCTCGCCGGATTCCTCGACGCCGCGGCGACCCTGCGCGCATCGGAGTCCCTGCGCACGGAACTCGCCGGAAACGCCCGCGCTTACGCAGAGGCCACTTTCCCCATCGTGAAAACCGCCGCCGTCTTCGACGAAATCCTCGCCCGCTAGAAATTCCCGATGTTCTTCCAACTCGATCCCCCCGACACCGTCGCCCTGCCTCAGGCCAGGCAGGCGGCATGGGTCGAGCGGCTGCTGTGGGTGTTCCTCTTTTCCTTCGCCTTCGACTACCGGGCCAGCGAGACAGCGGGCGGCGCGGGCATCGACCAACTGTTATTTCTCGGGACCTGCATCAGTTCCACCGCCGGCATCGTCGCGCTGGGTTGGCGGTCGCTCACCGTCCGCCCCGGTGCCTGGCTCATCGCTTTCTGGGGAGTTTTCCTCGCCTTCATGTTGGCGAACGCCGTGCTTCAGGGCGTGCAAATCGGCCGCTCGATCCGGATCATCATGCCGTTGGCGTTCTGCCTTTTCGGCCTGGTCAACGCCCACATCGCCGGCTGCATGGGCATTCGACCGTCACGAATCATCCGGCCAATTTTCATCATCGCGTGCATCAACATTCTCTGGCGGATTTTCCATGGCTTCGCCTTCGGGGAAGCCTCGGTCGAGACCGTGCGCTTTGAGGTCCAGAGCCCGGCCACCAACTGGATCGCCGCCTGGATCGGCTGCGCGGTGCTGCTGCGCGGGCGCTTCCACTGGAGCTTGTTAGTCGCCTGCGGCGTGCTTTTCATCGGCATTGCCATCACGGTGAGCCGCTCGTTGATCTTTCCCGTCATCGTCGGCGGCATGGCAGCTTCGTTTTGTTTCATGCTCGGCGTGAAATGGGGCCAATACCGCTGGACGAGCTTGTGGAGACGTCTGCTGCCGGTCGGTGCCGCCCTGTTGCTCATCCTGCTGGCCATCGCTGCCGTCGCCGTTTTCCAACCGGTGATGATCGAGCGCTGGAACGAACGCCTCTTCCACAACGCGTCGGACCGGAACATCGGCGCGGACATTTCCTACCTCACCCGCAAGGCGGAGGCGGACGCGATTTGGACGATTCTATCGGAAGATCCGGTGCATTTCATCAACGGCCGCGGCATCGGCTCCACTTATTATTGGGACAGCGCCTATCTGCCGGAAATCTCGATGGTCATCCCCATGGGAAATGCCGAGGTCGATGAAATCTGGTTCGCCGGGCACTCGGTCTGGACTTACGGCCTGCTCTCCGGCGGCGTCATCGCGATCACCGCCTATCTGATTCTCTTCGCCAGCACCGCCGCCTCCAGCCTGCTCGCCGCCCGCGCGAACGCCTCCGACCCCGGACCCGACCAATGGCTTGCATTTCTCCCGTTTGTGGCGACGTGTTGCCTCTTGAGCGAGTCACTCACCTCCAATCCGTTTCAAGAACGCCTCGTCGGCATCCTCTTCGGAATGATGGCCGGCTTGCCGCAGGCCTTCATGGTCCGCTCCTCGTGGATCCACACCGGCAACCGCCTTTCCCCGCTCTCATGATGTCGTCCTCCGGAAAAACCGTGGCCCTCGTCGATCCCTTGTGGATCGGGCATCACCCCATGTATTTCAGTCAATTCACCGCATCCTTCCTGCGGAGCGGCGCGCGGGTCATCGGCCTCTGCCCCGAGCCGGATGCCGCCCGGCGCGACCTGCTGCAGGTCGTCGATCCGGAAATCGTCGCCGACCGCGTCCACTTCCACCGACTTCCCGCCGGGGGGCGCAGCTTTTTCAACGGCCGCTTCGAGGGGGATCCCGTCCGCACCTTCGCCCGTTGGCGCACCGCCGCCGACACGCTCACCGCCGCCGAGGCCACCTGCGGCCTGCGCGCGGACCTCGTCTATTTTCCCTACCTCGACAGCTACCTGCGCTTTCTTCCTTTCCCGGCCATTCCCCGTTTCCTGCTCAACCGCCCGTGGAGCGGCCTCTATCTGCGGAACCACCACCACGGCGAAACTCCGTCGCTCAAAAAATCCCTGCGCCTGCTCGCCAAAGGCGACGCCCTTCTTCGCAGCGACTTCTGCCGCGGCATCGGCGTGCTCGACGAGCGCTTCATCCCCGCCATGGAGAAACCCGGCGGCATCCGCATCACCGCCTACCCGGACGTCACCCAGACCGATCTTCCCGAGCACCCGTATGCGCTCGCACTCGAAATCCAGCGCAAAGCCGCAGGCCGCACCATCGTCGGCATGATCGGCTTGGAGCGTCGCAAGGGATTCCTCACCCTGCTGCGCACCGCAAAACTCGCGCGTGAGGCGGATCTTCCCTATTATTTCGTCTGCGCCGGAAAGATCCACCTCGCAGAGTTCACCGATGCCGAGCAGGTGGAAATCCGGCAGCTCAGCGAGGGAGTCGTCAACGTCCACTTCGACCCCGCCGCCGACCGGATCCCGAGCGAGGCCGACTACAATTCGCTCTTCCGCACTTTTCAAATCGCCTGGACCGCCTACGAGGACTTCGAAGGCAGCAGCGGCACCCTCGGCAAGGCCGCCGCCTTCGGGATTCTCTGCCTCGCCACCGCCGGTGAATGCGTGGGCAGGCGCGTGGAAACCTATCGACTCGGCCTTACCATCCCACAGGGAAACACCGCACAGGCGCTCGCAACCCTCGCTCAGCTCGCCGCCGGAATCGACCATCAGGGGAATCCGCTCGCCCCCCGGTTCGAAGAATACCGCGAGCACCACTCGCAGCAACGGCTGGATCGGATTCTGGCAGAGTTGTTGGGAACGGTGTGAGCGGCAAATTGCTCTCACCCGCGCCGCGTGATCACGTCGCCTGCAACAGGTCGGCCATTCCCGCCTATCCCTTGTTTTAGGGACATGACGGACTTCCCGGTTCTGTCCAAGTTCCTCGCTCGTCGTCCACCGCAATCAGCCAGGCATCGGCTTCTATCGCAACCAGTCCGTCACCAGGGATGAACCCCACGAGGTTCCCGCCGAAATCATGCAACTTCTCGTCCAGGTCCGCCGTAAGGGCAAAAGCCGGTGGATCACCGGTACCAACCTCAAGGCCATCACGCTCCGCCCAGAGTGAGTCGTCTCACCTGAGCTGATCTGTTCAATTCACTTTCAACTCCAATTTTCCATTCACATGTCCAAGCATTCCATCACGAAATTCCAACGAGCCGTCCCTCTCGCCTGTCTCCTCACTCTCGCCGGCGCTGCCTGCGCATCCGGTGCTGCCGACTGGACCCAGCTCCCAGGCGCAACGCCAAACCCGAAGAACCCGGGCTTCATCATCAAGTCCGCTCCGGCCACCCTCAAGGTCGCGGCCAAGGTCGTCATCCCGCACGATGTCTTCTCGGTCACCTCGTTCACGGTGGAAGACGGCGCGGCGGCGACGGATCTGCTGTTTTCTAGCGGTATGTCGGAAGCCGGTGGCGCATGCGGGTTTGTGAAAGACGGTTCCGGCACGCTTTCCGTGGCGGGCGAGGTGAAGCTCGGTGGCTTCATCACCGTGTATGACGGCACGCTCGATTTTTCCAACGCCACCCTGGCTCCGGGCGTACGCGTGAATGTGCTCGGCGATGCCAAACTCATCCCGCCGGTTTCCGGCACGCCGGTTTCTGAAATCCACGTCAATGACACCAAGCTCAAACCCGGCCTCTGGGGCGCGCCGGGCAGCGTGGCCGCAGGCAAGGCGACCTACGAATCGCCCGTGCTCGGCGGTCTGACCAAACTCCCTGACACTGGTCCCTCGCGCCGCGAGATCTGGAAAGGTCTGAAATACGGGATTTTCAGCCATTATGCCTGGAATGGATATGGCATGACGGCCGGGACACCGAAGGAGGATGGATCGCGGGCCCAGACCATCGACGAGATGGCCGAGTTGCTCGATGTGGAAAACTACGTCGATCAACTGATCGCAGCGGAGGCGCAATACGTCGTGTTCACCGCCTGGCACTCCGGCACCTGCCCGCTGTTTCCCAGCGCCGCGATGGAGAAATGGGCACCCGGCAGGCCGAGTTGCCCGAAGCATGACCTGCTAGGTAAAGTGCTCGACGCCTGCCGCGCCAAGGGTATCCGCACCTTCTTCTACTGCCATCCCTATCAGCCGGTCGCGAATCCCCACAATGACTGGATCAACGATCTCTTCTCCGAGTTGGTGGACCGCTACAGCTCGCGCCTCGATGGCATTTGGCTCGATGAGAATTTCCAGGATTGCACGCAGGACAAGGTGGTGGACTACCGCCGCCTGATGAAGACCCTCAAGGAGCGCAACCCGGATCTGGTGCTGACCCATAACAACGGCGGCTATCAGTCCTACGGCACGGACGAGGGCGTGCAGGAGGTGCAGTGGGAATACAACGAGGGCCGCATGGCCTCGCAGTATCAGATCTTCAGTCAGACCGCGAAATCGCCCGAGGACATGCTCGTCACCACCGTCATCCAGGCGGCGGCCAATACCATGGGCGGCGGCATCCAGTGGAGCATCGATGCCCACGGTGCTGGGAAAAACTCGCGTGGCGGCCTCGATCAAAGCGCCCGCCCCATCCTCGATGGCTTTGCGAAACTCTTCAAACCGATCGCCGATTCGGTCAGAAACACCAACCCCAGCAGTTCCTATCCGCCGCCATTCAGCGGCACGGTGGTGAAACTTTCAGGTCTGTCCTGGGGCGTCGCGACCCAGTCGTCCGACGGCACCAGGGAATTCCTCCATGTCCTCAAAGCCCCCGCCGGAAACTCGCTGACACTCCCGCCCCCGGCCGATGGCAAGCTCTTCACCAACGCCCGCCTGCTCGACGGCGGCCGCGCGGTTTCCCTTTCCCAAAACAACAGCGGAATCACCCTCACCCTGCCCGAAGGCGTCGCCTGGCAGAAGCCGGACACGGTCATCGTCATGGATGTGCTCAGCCCCGGCGGCGTCGGATTGGTGAACGACTCCAACCAAGCGGTGAAATACCGAGGCGCCTCATGGACCCGCGCTTCAAACCAGGGTCGCGGAGAGTTCCATAACGACTCGCATAGCGCCACGGCCGATGGCGATGCGTTCGGTTTCACCTTCAACGGCACCGACATCGAGTGGATCAGCGGACGCGGGCCGGATCGCGGAGTGGTCGAGATCGCCATCGACGGAGTTTCCCAGGGAACCGTGGATCTCTCCAAAGGCAGCGGGAATTTCCAGACTGTGTTCGCCAAGTCCGGCCTGCCGCGCGGCACCCACTCGATCACCGGAACCAAGCGCGGCGGCGCGGTCATGACGGTGGATGCCTTCAAAGTGAGCGAACTCATCAATGACGGCGACGCTGACGTGAGTTTCCCCGCGACCACATGGTATGGCGCGGGCAGTGCCAAGCTAACCGGCCCCTGGGAGGGTAGGGGAGACCGCTACATGAATGGCAGTGCCTACTCGTTCACGTTCAAGGGAACCGGCGTCGAGATTTCCGCCGCCGCCGACTACGGCTGGGCCGATATGGTCGTAACGCTGGACGGCAAGCCGCAGTCGACGGTGCGGGTCAGCACGGACCAACCGAAGCGGAACGTGGTGAAAATCGAGGGACTCACCCATGGCAGCCATACCGTGGAGGCAAGTTACACCAACCGCGCCCCGTCCGGGTTCCAGTCGTCGTTGTATGGCTTCATGGTCACCCGCCCGGATTTCTGGAGGTATCAGAAAAAACGCGGCCTTGGCGAAATCAAGGACGATGCTCATGTCAGCGAGTTGAAAGGATCGGCTGGAAGTTATACATTCACCGGCTCCGGCATCGAGATTTACACCACCAAGGACTTCGAGTCCCGCACCGCCCATTACACCTTGGACGGCGGCGGCAGCTCGCTGTGGGTGGGGCTCAACCATTACTCGCCCGTCACGCTTCCGCGGCAGGTTGTATTCAGTTATCCCAACCTGCTGCCCGGCACCTACACGGTCGGTTTCAAAAACGCGGCGAATCCCACCGGCGTCAATTTTTCGTCCGTGCGACTGAACATCGACGCCATCCGTGTTTACAAAGGCGAGACCGCCGACTCTCCCGAGCCCACGCGATGAAAAGAAGCACCCGGTGCCTCCTGCTGGCCGCATTTCTCACGGGCATTGTGGAGCGGTCGCCTGCCGACGACCTGGACTGGCTTGCCCCCTACAACGTCGCATGGACATCGCAGAGCAAAGACTCCTCCGAGTCGATGCCCTGCGGCGGTGGCGATACCGGGATGAATGTCTGGGTCGAAAACGGCGACCTGTTATGTTATGTCCAGCGCAGCGGCTGCTTTGACGAGAACAACCAATATCTCAAACTCGGCCGCCTCCGCGTGCGCCTCGACCCAAGTCCTTTCGCCGCCGGAGCCTCGTTCCGGCAGGAACTGAAGCTCCGGCAGGGCGCGGTCGAAATCACCGGGAAATCGGGCGACCTCGAGGTGAAGATCGAAGTTTGGGCCGATGTCTTCCATCCGGTCGTCCACGTGGATGTGAACTCCAGCCGACCGGTCCGCGTGACCGCTGCTTATGAAAGCTGGAGGCAAAGCGACCTCGACCTACCGAACAGTCCGGCCCGCCCGCGCTTTGCCTGCCTCGGCTGGGACGGCTATCCCGGCAAGGTCACGCGCTTCCGGGATGAAGTGAAGCACCTCGGCGACAGCGTGTTTTTTCTCCACCGCAACCGCGATGACAAGCTGCTCTTCGATTACACGGTGCGCCAGCAGGGGCTTGAATCGGTCAAAGACCAGCTCGTCAACACCCAGAAGGGCAGGACCTTCGGCGGCATCCTGCGCGGCAATGGGTTTGTTGCGGACGGCACGGCGGAAGGCACCTACGCGATCACTCCGTTCAAGGCCTGGAACCTGAAATCGAAGCTGCCCGCTAAAAGTCACCGGCTGGAACTCGTGAGCCACATCGCGCAGACCGATACGCTCGCGCAATGGCAGGTTGGCCTGCAAGCGGCGGTCAATGACAAGACCCCGCGCGAAGATGCCAGGGAAAAATCCCTTGAGTGGTGGGAGGAATTCTGGCGTCGCAGCCACATCGTCATCGCCCCCGGCCACCCGGACGGCAAACCGTGGCAGATCTCCCGCAACTATCAGCTTTTCCGCTATCAGCTCGGCTGCAACGCGTTCGGCGACTATCCGACGAAGTTCAACGGCGGCAACTTCACGTTCGATCCATCGCTGGTCCAGAAATCGAGCGCGAACGATCCCGACTGGCGGGCATGGGGCGGCGGCAGTTTCACCGCGCAAAACCAACGCCTGGTCCACTGGCCGATGCTCAAGGCCGGCGACGGCGGGATGGTCACCCCGCAGCTTGAATTCTACCGCCGCGCGCTTCCTAGCGCTATGGCGCGGGTTAAAGCCTATTATGGCCATGATGGCGCGTTATTCGTCGAGCAGCTTGAGAACTTCGGCCTGCCGATTTCCGCCGGCTGGGGCTGGCCCGAACCGGATGCGAAAACCCGCCAGCGCGGGAAGGAGGTGCCCTTCGGCGATCCCCGCATCGATGGCACGCACGGGCCGAACAGCATCGTGGAAAAGGGCGAGCAGGCGAACGCCTTCGTGTCCTATCATTACGAATCGCAGCTCGAAATGTCCTACCTCGCGCTGGAGCGCCAGCGCTTCTCCGGCGATGACATCAGGCCGTATCTCCCGCTCATCCGCGCGGCGGTCCGGTTCTTCGACGAGCATTACCAACTGCGCGAGAAGATGCGCTCAGGCAAACCGCTCGATGATCGCGGAAAACTCGTCATTTTCCCCTCCACCTCGTGTGAGTCCTACCGCGGAGCCCGCAACCCCACCGATCTAATCGCCGGATTGTCCGCTTGCCTCGACGGTCTGCTCGCGCTCGACGAACCACTCGTGCCCGCTGCGGAAAAGAGTTATTACCGGGCGTTCAAGCAACGTCTGCCGGACTACAGCTACGGCCAGGAAAACGGCGCGCGCGTCCTGCTCCCCGCGGAAAAATTCGCGCGCTATCAAAACGTCGAATGCCCCCAGTTCTATCCGCTTTTCCCGTTCAACCGCTTTTCGCTCGCCAATGACGACATGCAGGTGTTCCGCGATACATGGAAGTATGGGAAGTTCGCCAAAGGTAATGTCATCAGTTGGCATCAGGACGGCATCTTTTTTGCACGAATGGGGATGACCAAGGAGGCGGCGGACTTCAACTCCCGCAAGCTCGCCAACAGCCCGCGGCGGTTTCCGACATTCTGGGGCCCGGGCCACGACTGGGCTCCGGATCACAACTGGGGCGGAACCGGCATGATCGGCCTGCAGGAAATGCTGATGCAGACACCCGGCGACAAGATCATCCTCCTGCCCGCCTGGCCGAAGGACTGGGATGTGGATTTCAAACTCCACGCACCGGGGCAAACGGTCGTCGAGGGCTCGCTCAGGGCGGGCAAGCTGATCCATCTCAAAGTCACTCCGGCTTCACGCGAAAAGGACGTCGTCAACTGGCTCGACAAGCAATCGGCGGGCGTCAGCGGCGCGGGCGGGCCTTCCGATCCCGGCCAGTAACAACTTTTGAATCATTCACATGCCATGAAACCACACATTCTGATCTTTTCCTTGTTCTCACTCGTCACGCAGGCCCTGCCGGTGGCCAGCGCTTCCGAGTCTTCCGCCAACCCACAAACCTTGTGGTTCAGCGAACCGGCGCGCGACTGGAACTGGGCGCTGCCTTTGGGCAATGCGCATCTCGGCGCGATGGTCCACGGCGACCCCGCCAAGGAAGTCATCCAACTCAATGAATCGACCTTCTGGGCCGGCTATCCGCACGACTACGTGAAACCCGGCGCGGCAAAGCACCTGCCGGAGATCCGCCGCTTGTTGTTCGAAGGCAAGGATGGGGAGGCGACGAACCTCGCCAACGCCCACTTCATGGGCGATCCTCCGTTTCTAGCAGCCTATCAGCCGCTCGGCCACCTTCGCCTCGATAACTCATTGTCCGGCCCGGTGCAGGAC
>JBIHZT010000545.1:0-3095 GCA_044240265.1 Luteolibacter sp.
GCCGCGGCGATCCAAGGGAGACGAATACCCGAAAAGCCAGAGACCACCACCGGTTTAATCCTGGGGCTCATTTTCGAGTTTCATGCTTACATCGGAAAACGGCCGACACAGACGGAACTCAAGACAGACGCGAAGCAGCAAGGAATCAATGTGAGGCACGCTGACGTTTCCCTAGTTTTCAATAAATGGAATGACGGTAGTGACGAGGTGGATCGGTTACCATCAGGGAAGCGCGGACGAAAGCCGAAGAATTAAATCCGCGGCCGACCGATTGGCGCGGACGTATATCGGCAAACGGCGGCGGCCGGTAAAAATGCCCAGCACTTTATGAGTGCTGCCGAATCACCAAAAACGAAAAACCGCCGCCCTGCTGAGCCAATACTTCCCACCGCTGAATGGGCGCGTGAGAAGGAAATCACCGCGCAGTTTGGCCTTTCCCACATGATCCTTTTCAACCTGCGGAAGCAGGATGAAATACGCTCACTCTCGCTTCGCGGCAAGGGGAAGCAATACGGGGCAAGGCTCTTCAACGTCGCCAGCATTCGCGACTACCTCGCCAAACAGGAAGGAGCGGCACAATGAAGCCGTCCGTCACTCCCGACGAAAAGCGCCCCGTCACTCCCGACGAAAAGCGCAGCGTCACCGTTGACGATCATGCCGCATGGCTCCAATCCATCAGCGGACCAGCACAGACTCGCAAGGCCGCAGAGGTTGACCGCCTGAACCGGATCTTGGACGAAATCGGGAAGGAAGGCCAAGATTGAATCCGGCACCTACTCAAAAACCGCTTGGCTCACACGAGCACTTGTTACCCAAGGCGGAAACCGCAGGCAGGCAGTTGATTCACTCGTGGATCACATACGGCCCGAAGCAACTCAACCATTTCGAGCCGGCCGCATTCCCCACTGGCCCGCTCCAAGACGCCGCCGGCGGTGTTCTTCAAGCGATGCTCCACGAAGGCGTGAAAGACCTCGCTGGACTCGTGGCATACTTTGCCGATGCACCGGACGGGACGCGGGCGGAGTTGATCGCATGCACCCAGGATTTCGCGCCGATGCCGTCCGACTGCGGTCCGCTCATGGAAAAGCTCCGGTCATACGACCGCGCCTTGCGACTGGAAAAGCTCTCACACCGTCTCCAGCACGCGCTCGCCAGTGGTGAATCGACTGCGGAGATCATCCGCGAACTTGGCGAGGCGGAGGCCCGCGGAAATCAAAGCACAAACCTTGCTGCTCAACTATCCGCCCGCGCCTTCGACTTCGACCAGCATCCGCTGAAGCCCGTTCCAATCTTCCAGCTTTCCGGCATGCCGCTTGCCACGGCGGGGAATCTAACGAACGTGCAAGGCCCGGCCAAGGGCGGAAAATCGGCGGTGATGGAATCCATGCAGGCCGCCGTTTTCAACGGAAACCGCCAAGGCCCGGACACGTTAGGATTCAGCGCGGAAAATCCCAAGGGTTTCGCGCTCGTGCACTTCGACACCGAGCAAAGCCGGTTTGACCATGACCAGCTCGTGCGGCGGGCATGTCGCCGGGCACAAGTGGAGAAACCGCCGGCATGGTTTTCCTCGTATTCCGTCGCCGATCTGGACATCAGGGACCGCAGGCTTGCCCTACGTCATACGATGCATGAGGCCCGGGAGACTCACGGCGGCATCTTCGCTGTGATGATCGACGGCATCGGCGACTTGTGCGGAGATCCGAACGACTCGGAAGAATCCTTTTCCCTCGTGCATGAACTTCACGCGCTGGCCATCACCTATGATTGCACGATCATCACCGTCTTGCACGAGAACCCCGGCAGCGAGTCGGGAAAGACGCGCGGGCACCTTGGATCACAGCTCGAACGGAAAGCGGAAACGAATCTCCGCCTCGCCAAGGACAGCGCCGGCATCACCACCTTGTGGGCGGACCGGGCAAGGCACTGCTACTTGCCGAAAGAGCAAGGCCCGTGCTTCTCATGGAACGACCAGGCGGGAATGCACACCTCGTGCGGAACGGCCGGCGAAATCAAATCGGCCGCGTGCCGGGAGAAGATGCAGGCCGAGGCCGAGGCCGCTTTCAATGATGCCGATTCTTTCCGTCACGGGGATCTGGTTCAGACCATCATGGACGCCCTCGACCTGAAGGAAAAGTCCGCCAAGGAGAGAATCCGGAAATGGAATGCAGAGGGTATCATTCGCAAGGATTCATCCGGAAAATATCAACTCACAGAGCCATGATTCATCACCAAGGGGCAGAGGGGCAAAATGGGGCAAAAGCGGGGCAACTACCCCCAAGGGGCAGAGGGGCAATCCCCTGTATAGGAATTGCCCCGAATGCTGCCCCAAATACCCTATCAGAAGGGCAACCGGAAAAAGACCGCTTCAAGTCCCCCATCGAAGTGATTCCCGGCCAGACTCGAATCCTCCTATCCGACGCCGCATCACGGCACCTCGACGCAACCGGGGAATCGTGCTTCGCCATCGTATCGAAGGCCCGGACGCCGGACGTGGTGGGCAGGTGGGTAATCCACCTCGTGCCCTGCTCCATGAAAACCGCAGGCGATGCCCAAGCCGTCCTCATGGGCAAGGCCCGCGCCGTCCGCATCAAACAATCTCCAACCGTAGAATTCTGAATTATGACCACCGAAACACCACTCGACCTCTCGCACGCCTCGCCGGCGTTGTTCGCCGCCCTTGCCGCCGCACAGGCCGAACTCGAAAACGCCAGCAAGAACGCCAGCAACCCGCATTTCCGGTCCACCTATGCGGACTTGGCGGAAGTCCTCAACCGTGTGCGGCCGGTATTCTCCCGGCATGGCATTGGCATAATTCAAAGCCCGTCCTTCGATGGAAGCGCGGTGGCAGTCACCACGGCTCTTGCGCACACAGAGGGCGGATGGATCACCGGCATGATTTCGTGTGTGCCCGCCAAGAGCGACGCGCAAGGCATCGGCAGCGTCATCACCTACCTGCGGCGCTATGCCCTCGCCGCGCTCGCTGGCATCGCACAGGCCGACGACGACGGCAACTCAGCGACGCACACCTCGCCGCCGTCACCACCCGCCCGCAAGACAGCCCCCAAGCGACAGGCACCGGCCATCAGTGAGGAGCG
>JBIHZT010000547.1:0-3078 GCA_044240265.1 Luteolibacter sp.
CGCCAGCGCCCCGCCGATCAAGGGCGACACCAGCGCGCAGAGCGGCGGCACTACGAATGCAAGCGCGACCCAGCCACTCAGGCCTTTTGCCTCCAGGATATTCGTCAGGGCCGGCAGCCAGAAACCCGGCGTCATCCCCTGAAGGAAAAACACCGCCCAGAGCCACACGAAGGAATTCTTCAGAGAATTTCGAGGGCCGGTCTCAGGATGCACGGGCATTTGGGTAAACGCCATTCCAAGGAAATGCCAGTGGGATAGACGGTTTCGCGGAATAAAGCCAGATCCCGCGATTTCCCCCATCGATCGCCGCGAAATGAATTTCGCGATCCACTCAGTGCTTCAGCGAGTGTTCCAGCGCGGCGGCGACGAAGCCGGAGAAAAGTGGATGCGGGTGGTTCGGCTTGGACTGGAACTCGGGGTGGAACTGCGCGCCGACGTAAAACGGATGCTCCGGCAGC
Source organism: Luteolibacter sp. (assembly GCA_044240265.1). GTDB lineage: Bacteria > Verrucomicrobiota > Verrucomicrobiia > Verrucomicrobiales > Akkermansiaceae > Luteolibacter. The sequence continues at coordinate 459 of JBIHZT010000547.1, forward strand.
TCGACGATTTCCACCAGTCCCTCTTCTGCGGAGACCGAGGAAATCACCAGCCCGGCGTCCTGCAGGCGGTCCTGATAGTCGGAGTTGAATTCATACCGGTGACGGTGGCGCTCGTGGATGCGGTCCACGTTCCCATAAAGGTCGGCGGCCTTGGTGCCGGCGAAGAGAATGGATTCGCAGGACCCGAGGCGCATGGTCGCGCCCATGTCCTCCACGCCTTTCTGCTCTTCCTGCAAACAGATGACGGGATGTTTGGTCGCCTTGTCAAACTCGGTGGAATTCGCCTCTTTGAGCCCGCAGACGTTGCGGGCGTATTCGATGGTCGCGATCTGCATGCCGAGGCAGATGCCGAAATACGGGATCTTGTTTTCCCGCGCATACTTGGCCGCCAGAATCTTCCCTTCGATGCCGCGGTCGCCGAATCCACCGGGGACGAGGATGCCATCGACATCACCGATGACGGCCTTCGCGCCGTGGTCTTCGATGGCTTCCGCCTCCACGCGGACGATCTGCACTTTGGTGTCGTGATGGGCTCCGGCGTGGATGAGCGATTCGTAAATCGATTTATAAGCGTCCTGAAGCTCGATGTATTTGCCGGCGACGGCGATGGTGACCTTGTGCTTCGGATGGATGACACGCTGGACGAATTTCTCCCAATCCTCGAGCGCGGGCGAAGGCGTGTGGCCGAGGCCTAACTTATCGACGACGAGGCGGTCGATCTTGTCGCGGCGGAGGTCGAGCGGGCACTCGTAAATCGAGTGCGCCACGTCGCGGAAGGCGACGACGTTCTTGCGCTCGACGTTGCAGAACATCGCGATCTTCTTGCGGTTGTCCTCGTCGAGGTCCGCCTCGGTGCGGCAGATGATGATGTCCGGCTGGATGCCGAGCTCGCGGAGTTTCGCCACAGACTGCTGGGTCGGCTTGGTCTTCACCTCGCCGGCGGCCTTGATGTAGGGCAGCAGCGTGACGTGGATGAAACAGACGTTTTCCTTACCGACTTCCAGCGCGAACTGGCGCAGCGCTTCGATGAACAACAGCCCTTCCATGTCGCCGACGGTGCCGCCGATCTCGGTGATGAGCACGTCGGTGTGGGGATTGTCCTCGGTGACCTTGTGCATGCGCAGTTTGATCTCATCGGTGACGTGCGGGATGAACTGGACGGTCTTGCCGAGGAACTCGCCGCGGCGCTCCTTCTTGATGACCGAGTCGAAAACCTGACCGGACGTTAGATTGTTCATCCGCGAGAGCACGCCGGAGGTGAAGCGCTCGTAGTGGCCGAGGTCGAGGTCGGTCTCGGCGCCGTCGTCGAGCACGTAAACCTCGCCGTGCTGGAAGGGCGACATGGTGCCCGGATCGACGTTGAGATACGGGTCGAACTTCTGCATCAGCGTGGTCAGACCGCGGTGTTCGAGCAGCGTGCCGATGGATGCGGCTGCGAGGCCCTTGCCGAGTGAGGAGACGACGCCGCCGGTGACAAAAATGTATTTCATGGGAGTGATGGGTGAGCAGTGGTGAGGAGTCGTTCGATTTCGAGAGCTTGTTCCGGAGTATCGACGCCGGGTGAGGTGTCGGTGGTGAGAAGGACTTTGATGGAAGCGCTGTTTTCGAGGGCGCGGAGTTGCTCGAGCGACTCGGCTTTCTCCAGCGGCGAGGGCGGCCAGGTGACGAAGCGCTCCAGGAAACTCCGCTTGTAGGCGTAGATTCCCTTGTGGCGCAGCACTGGCAGGCCTTCGACGGAATTACGGAAAAACGGCAGCGGCGAGCGGGAAAAATAAAGCGCGCGACCATCGAGGGCGATGGCGACTTTCACCACGTTCGGGTCCTGCACGGCGGGATCGGACGGATCGAGCGGGTTGGCAGCGGTGGCCATGTCGAGCGAGGGATCGGCGGCCATCGCAGCTGCGAGTTCGTCGATCAGCGCGGGATCGATGAGCGGCTCATCGCCCTGGATGTTCACGATGTGGGTCGCCTGGGGCACGGCCTGCGCAGCCTCGGCAATGCGGTCGGTGCCGGTGGGATGGTCGGGCGAAGTCATGGCAACCTTGCCGCCGAAGGCGATCACCGCGTCGCGGATGCGCCCGTCGTCAGTGGCGACGATGATTTCATTCAGCCGTGTACATTGCTGACAACGCTCCCAAACGTGCTGGATCAAGGGCTTTCCAGCGATCAAATGCAGCGGTTTCCCGGGAAACCGCGTGGAGCCCCAACGGGACGGCAAAACGCCGAGAATGTAAGTGGCAGTAGGAGAATGAGTCACGTTTGGCAAAGGCTGGGCGATCGTATGGCACGGACAAGCCAACGGACAAGAGCGGTTTCCGAAAAAGATTTTTGAGAGCTTCCGACACATTCACCCGACCTGCCGCTTGCCCTCCGCCGCCGGGTCGCTAAGGTCTCGCCGCCCGATGTCCGATTCCTTCGTCCACCTCCACCTTCACACTGAATTTTCCCTCCTTGACGGCATGATCCGCATCAAGGATCTCGCCAAACGCGCCAAGGAACTCGGCATGCCGGCCGTGGCGATGACCGACCACGGCAACCTCTACGGCGCGATCAAATTCTACCAGGAGTGCAACAAGGCCGGGGTGAAACCCATCCTCGGCTGCGAAATCTACCTCGCTCC
>JBIHZT010000546.1:0-3078 GCA_044240265.1 Luteolibacter sp.
TCCCTTGGCCACTTTCCAACATCCGGCGTCCCTGAACGTTCTCAAACAGTTCGCCCAAGCGTGTTCGATTCTGCTGCACACGACTCGCGCCAGCAATCCGGCTTGGTATCAAAACGCGCTTGAGCTGAATTTCCAGCTGCACATCCGTATCGACGGGGCCAGCACATCCACTTTCTATCACGATTCCAGGAAATCCCACTGGAGCACCGGGCCGTCTCTTTCCGAGGAGGTCCTCCATGATGCCGCCAGACTTGAGTCCTTCGTCGCGGAAACCCTGCGCTTCAGCCGCTCCCAAGGCGCGACCTCGCTCGGTGTCATCCTGCACATCGCCGACGAGTTCGCTACCACCGAGCTAAAGCCGGAACTCGACAATCCCGCCTCGCTTCCCGATCTGCGGGACGCGGCAGTCCTCGATCCGGGAGCCATCCTTGCTGACTCTTCCATTCAGGCCGACCAGTCCTCTTGGCGCGTGATTCCCTATCCTGCCGCCGGCAGCGAGGTGATCGGCTCGACGATCACCGTCTCCAAGCAATACGCTCCACTCGTAGCGGCCCTTCGCGAAGCCGGTGAAAAAGAAAATTTCCCCGTCATCACCCACGCATTGAGCGCTCCCTTGGTCGCCATCATGGGTCTGAGCCAGGTTGTGGAACCGACGCCCGGTAAGCCATTCGTCGCCGTTCTCCAATACCCGTGGTTCACCGCCCTGGCATTTTTCAACGAGCACGCCGACCTCCGGCTGATCCGGACGCTCCAGCACCGCGGCCTCCGGCGGCCTACCAATTTCCGCAACGCGCTGGCCACCACCAACGCGTCTTTGGAGTTCGTGGATCCGGATCTTTTCCTATTGCGCCTTGGTGCCCAAGTGGACAACACGCTGGACTCGGATCTTCGGATCACCTTCACCACCAGTCGGGTGGAGGTGATTTCGCCGAAAGCGGTGGATGGCATTCCAAGTTGGTGCCCGGAGCCTCTGATCGCCACCCTCCCGGCAGCATCAGCCGCGCCCTCCATCACCAGCCATACCTTCACCGTCTTGGTTGAGGAAAAATGGGCACTCCAGGATTTCCTGCCAACCCCGAGGGAAGTGGTCGAGATCTTCCCGAGCCGCTCGGAAATGCGGTTGCTCAGGATGGTCCGATTGGCCCAGGTGGCAGTCTTCGCCATCGCGGTGCTGTGCATCGCTTATTTCGCCTTCAGCATGGTGGATCTGGTTCGTCGTCCGGAGTGGTCGTTCGACCCGACGCAAGCGGAGGTGACCAAGGGACGCCTCGGGAAGCTCGGCGTTGAACGCAAAAAGGCCGATCATTGGAACAACCTGCTGGAGGACCGCTCCAAGGCATGGGTCAGCATGGAGTCGCTTTCCCGCATGTGCCCGGAAAACGGTGGGATCCTGGTGAAGAGCTACACCCATTCCACCAAGCCGGACAGCACGCCCGGCAAGGCGACGGTGGGATTCATTAAAGAATGGAAAATCACGGGTCATGCGCGGGACGAGGCGCTCGACTATCTGAACACCCTCAACACCCGGGAGGGAATTTCCGCCCACTTCAGCGAAATTTTCCGACTGACCGGCAACAGTGCTTACAACCCTGGCGTGGGCAACCGCACGCTCGTCGTGAATGTTCGCACTCAGGAAAACAGCGGCTTCAAACCCGTCCCGCCGGAGTCCGCTATCGTCACCGACGAGTCCACCTATCCGTTCACTTTCGACCTGGTCATCACCCAGCGCTTCGAAGCCACCGACCCCATGGCGGTCAATGTATCAAAGGCTCCTTGAGTTATGCACCTCTATCGTCAAACCATCGTCCTGTTCGGAATTGTCGTTCCCATCGTCATTGCTGCGGTGGTGATCGGATTTTGCTTCATGCTCAAATCCAAAATGGTCACTTCTTTTGACAACAAGATGAAGAGCTACAAGGCGTATGAGATCAGTCGTGTCGCCGGCTTGGAAATCGAATCCAAAGTCTCCCGCGAGCGCCAGCACGTCGAGCGTTGGAACGCCCAGTTGGCCCAGGAAACCGCGAGTGCCGTCACCACCAACCTGCGGGAAATCTCCGAACATCTGCCGCCCAAGGAAATCCAGCAAACCGCCTTTGAGCGCCCGACTGGCAGCGGGGGATTTGGAAATATTTCCGCACAGAACTCCTCGCAGATCCGCATCGCGTTCCGGGGCACTTTCCGCACCATGCAGCGGGCCTTTCTTGAACTGGAAACCCGGATGCCAAGGCTACAGCTTCAGGACTTGAAGATCGATCCCAGTGCGTCCCAGTCTTCGCTGCTCAACTTCCAAGTCACCTACACCGCATGGGAGAACTAACCGTGGCGGTGTTTGCCAACCGCCAAGCCAATCCCAACCCAGCTACATGAAACCACACCAATCCAACCAAGCCCGTCACTTCAGCCTCATAGCTGGAAGCGGGGTGGCCGCATGGGGTTTCATGGCCGCCCTCGTCATGGCGCTTGGGACATCCTCCATAACCGCCCAGTCTGCCGCGAATTTCGACACCCAGACGCTGGCTCCCGAGGCTCCCGCCCCGCCGGTCGAAAAAACCGCCAAGCCCGTCGTCACCGAGGTTCCCGCCGCCATCAGCACGCCTTCCCGCCAGATCGGTCCCACCGAGATGGAAACCTACCTGGCCTCGGTCGCCTCGGTTTTCCTCAGCCGCGGGCGCACATTGGATCCCTTCGGCATGCCGCAGGATCCGGACGCCAAGCCGATCGTAAAAGCACCCGTCCCCGGAGCCGTCAAGCGCATCGCCCCTATTCAGGCGACGCCCTTTCCCGAGATCATCGACAAGATCGTGGTCACCACCATCATGCCGGGCGAAAAACGGTTTCTGGTAGGAACCCGCTCGATCAAACAAGGCGAGCAAATCCCGCTCACCTTCCGCGGCAAGCAGATCCGCGTGCAGGTCACCGAGGTGACATCCCGCCAGATTTCCTTCAAGAATCTCGACAACGGCGAGATGGCCTCGCGCAAGCTCGACATGCTCCCGGTGGGCATGACTCCCGGAAGCCGCGGGATCACCGCGCCCGGCATGACCCTCGACCGCCCTAACGCTCCGATCGAACTCGAAG
>JBIHZT010000063.1:0-10807 GCA_044240265.1 Luteolibacter sp.
TTCCCGCGCCGTGAATCCGGTCTAGCAGCTCATCGAGATTCTCCGCGATACCCGCGCCCAGCAATGGCTGCGGCGGATTACCGTAGGATTTCATCGCTTCCTGGGCCGTAAGCGAAAGCAATTCGCCGCGTTCTTTGATCACTTCATCGTCCACCTTCAATTCGGAGTCCAGGTCGATCATCGCCGAGACCACCTCGCCCCGGTAGCCCTTGCCCTCCGAAATGGAACGAACCCTGGCGGTGAGATAGCTGACGAGTTTCTCGCGCACCGTCGGATCGATTTCCGCCCCGGTGGCATTGATAGGAGCCGCAGCGCCGATGATCCCGCCGGGAGTGAAATAAATTTCATCCGTTCCGGCGGCGATGAGTGCGCCGGCGGAGATCGCCTCGGTGTTGACGTAGGTCACGGTTTTACCCGGGAATTTTTCGAGGGCCTTGAGCATTTCGAAGGTGACGTCCAGCGCACCGCCGGGGGTCTCCATGTCGAGCACGATGGTGTCCACCTTTTGCTCGATGGCCGCTTTCAAACCACGACGGAGAATGAAGAGCTCCGGCTTTGCGATTTGCTCGCGAATGGGGATCACCACCACCTTCACCGCAGATGACCTGCCGACCGAATCGTCAGCCCGCACAAATCCAGCGGACAGAAGTCCGAGGACCGCTGCAAAAACGCTGAAGACCATCCGAATCACAATTCAAACATGGCCGAGGGTCTCGACGGGTGCAAGCTTCCGGTTGTTGGAAGAACCGACAAATTTTCCAACCGTTCAGGACCATCACTCGGGAACAATTTGATATTCCGTTCCGACGCGGGTGTCGAAACGGAAGGTGCCACCCTGTGAGACGAGCTTCGTGGCCTGGCCTGATTTCTCTCTCAGCGTGATGGTCTTCGGATTGCCGGGAAGGCGTATCACGGCGGGATTTCCGAGTTCCGAACGGATGGTGGTCGAGGTGGGTTTCCCATCCTGCCAGCGGACATCGACCCCGAAGTTGCCACGCGCCTTAAGTCCGTTCACACTGCCGGATTTCCAACCCGGTGGCACGGCGGGCAGAATCGAAATTTCGTCCGCATGGGATTGGACGAGAGTTTCGCAAATGCCGGCGGTGATACCGAGGTTGCCATCAATCTGGAAGGGCGGGTGAGAGGTGAACAGGTTGGGCAGCGTGTTGAAGGTGAGCAGACCGCGGATCATTTCGGCGGCCTTGCCACCCTCGCCGAGGCGCGCCCACAATGCGGTGCGCCATGCCCAGGTCCAGGAACGTCGTGAGTCACCGGAAGTGCCGCGCGCTTCGAGGGAAACGGCGGCGGCTTTTGCTAGATCGGGGGTGCCGGTCAGGCTGATTTGACGACCTGGATGAACCGCTAACAGGTGCGAGGTGTGGCGATGGCCTGATTTTTCAAGCTCCGGGCGCTCGGTCGTCCACTCCATGATCTGACCCCACGAGCCGATCTTCGGACCTAGCAGTTTCTCGCGGGCGACGGCGGTTTTTTCGACAAAAGCGTCGCTTTTATCGAGTACCTTGGCAGCGTCTAGCAGGTTTGTGAAGAGATCCCAGACGATCTGCTGGTCGTGCGCCACGCCGTTCTCGCGGGGGCCGTGCTCGGGTGACCAGCCTTTCGGCACGACAAGCCTGCCGTCCATTTCGACAAGGTGATCGAGCCAGAATTCCGATACGTCACGCAGGACGGGCCAGGCGGTTTCCGCCAGATAGGCCTTGTCTCCGGTAAACGCGTAGTGGTCCCAGAAATGTTGGGCAAGCCAGGCGGAGGATGGAAGATTCCACTGCCAGCCGTTTCCGCCGAAAATATTCACCGAGGTGCGCATTGTCCAACCGGGGGTTTTTTCACCGAAGGCTTTCACGGTGGCGGCACGGCTGCCAGGGATCATTGCAACCGTCCAATCGACCAGGGGCCTCACGCACTCGGCTAAGTTGGCGGGCTCCGCCAGCCAGTAGTTCATCTGAAGGTTGATGTTCGTATGATAGTCGGAATACCAGGCGGGTTTGTTGCGGTCGTTCCATAGACCCTGCAGGTTCGCGGGTAGAAATCCACGGGAACTTGAGATCAGCAGGTAGCGGCCGTATTGAAACATCAACGCTTCCAGATGTGGATCTGCGGCACCTTTTTTATACGAATCCAGGCGCTCCTCGACCGATTTTCCAACAGGCGGTGGGCCCAGATCGAGATCGACGCGACCCATCAGAGATTGGAAATCCGCGATGTGGGTGGTCTTGAGAGTCTCGTAATTTTTGCTCGTAACGGCGGCGGTCTGTTTGCCGATCGTCTCGACCGGATCGACGCCCGATCGGAAATTTTTTACGGGATCAAGAACATAATCCGTAGCTGCAGCAAGTACGAGTGTCGCGGAATTCCCGGACCAGGAAAGCTCGTCGCCGGAGGTGGTCACCTTGCCGCCGTCACAGGAAACGTCCACGCGTGCGGCGTAGCGGAGGCCATTGGCAAGCGCACCCGAAAACGCGGTGGTGGTTCCGAGAGTCGTGCTGGTTTCACCATGAGCTCCGGTTAATTTAAGCTTTCCGGCGACTTTTCCCGGTTGGTCGGCGGTGATGCGGACAATAACGACCTGGTCCGGATGGCTGGCGAAAACCTCGCGGGTAAAGGTGGTTCCAGCTTGTTTCCAAACGGTGCGGTGAATGGCATCCGCCAGATTCAGAGTTCTTGAAAATCCCTCGGGAATGGACCCTTCCGACTGGGAACCGGGATTCATTTCAAGGTACAAATCGCCGAAATTCTGATAGCATCCGAACTCATTGACATCGTAACCGCCAGATGGGTTCGCGCCGCCGGTCCACAGGCTGCTGTCATTGAACTGGATGCGCTCCCGCAGCGGGCTGCCGAAAACCATCGCACCGATGCGGCCGTTGCCAACCGGTTGCGCCCGACTTTCCCAGTTCGAGGCGAGTGAAGGGTCTGAGGCACCGAACTCCTGCGCAGAACTAACCTCCTTACCACCGGAAGGCAGTCGGTTAAAACGAATTTCAAGGGGCTGACCTGCTAAAAGAGGACAGGCAAACAGTGAGAAAAAAAATGGAAAACGCATGGCCGGGTGGAATCGTGTCGATAAGAACAAACACGAATACCACCCGGATCGGGCGGTTTTTTCAAATCCGGTGGAATCAAGCTGGCTTGTTGCCGCCGGCGTTGCGGATTTGTTCGAAGGTGCCTTCGATGAGTTGTTTTCCTTGCTCCCCGATGTTGTGATAGATGGTGGTCATCGTCTGAATCGTGCTGGCCGCGGGACCGGCGAAGGTGAACTCGCAGTTGGTGACCTCGCACTGGTTCAGAGCGAACGGACCATAGCCGAGGACGACGAAGCGGCAATTGGTGAAATGGCAGGATTCGTATTCGTGGAAATCGAGGACGACTTCTTCATTGTTAAAGGTGTTTTTGCTGATTTTCATGGATGATTCTGAGTTCTTTTTTCGGGTTGTGAGGCGACGCAACATGCGTGGAACCTGCGGGCGGACATTCAAGACAGCACCGTGGACATGTGCAACACTTTGAAAACTCCGTTCACGGAAGCCGGCTATCCAACTGGAAAACCTGACCGGAAGTGTGCGGGAGATATTCGTGAAGAAAACGGATGAACTTCGCCACCGTTTGCGGAGTGTTAAAACGTCCGAGGGTGTGGTCCGCCAAAACCTCGTTTTTCCGTCGTGCGGATACCGCTTCGGTCATTCGCGTTTCCAAAAAACCGGGAAGAACAACGTTCACTCGGATTCCTTGACGGCCCTGTTGACGGGCAAGGAAAGTCGTTAATCCCAACAATGCGGCTTTCGCAGTCGCGTAGGCCGCCTGTCCCACCGGAGGATGAAGCGCGGAATAACTCGAAATAAACACGATATGACCACTCCCGCGCGAAATCATTCCGGGCAGAACTGCCGCTGCTGAATCCAACGCACCTTGATAATTAACGGCGAAAACATGATCCCAATCCGCTTCACCCATCTTGATCAGCGGAACATCCCGGGTGACTCCAGCGGCGTAAACAAGCAAATCCACCGGACGCGAATGGAACCAGGAACGGATCGTGGTTGAATTCGTAAGATCAAGCGCGACACGATCCGGGGCGGCGATTTCCCAATCCGGAGAGGCGAAGGCTTCGACAATCGCCTTTCCCAATCCTCCACCGCCGCCTGTGATGACCCCGAAATTCACGCGTCAGGATCTTGAATGGATTACACCGCTTCCGGCAAGCACGACGATCCGCATAAGATCGGGAAGACCTTGGGAATAACCTCCGAACGGTTGGGCGGAACCCGGTTGGTCTTTTCAAATCACTTGTTCATTCCGAGATCATGCAGTCTCATGCCCAACTTGTTCTTTCCGTGGAACACCTTTAACCCTGCTGGGGAACAGACCTGTTTCAGGTTTGTTCACACTATTAAGAAGAAGATCTTATAAGGTCAAAAATGAAGAAATCATCAGAGCTAAGGGGGGAATTCTGACAGATCATGGCTCCGTTGCTTGTGGCAAGAGAGCTCGCGATCGAGACAGAAAAAGCCCGTCAGACGTGCTGACGGGCTTTTCGAAGGCTCGGAGTCCCTGAGTCCGGGCGAAAGGCGTCTAGCCTTAGAGCAGCATCAGAGCGGGTTGCTCGATGAGCTTTTTCACCTCTGAAAGGAATTGGGCTGCGACGGCTCCATCAACAACCCGGTGGTCACAGGACAGTCCGAGGTTCATCCGGAGTCCAGGGATGATCTGGCCGTTTTTGACGACAGGTTTTTCGATGGCGGCACCGACGGATAGAATTGCGGCCTGCGGCGGATTGACGATGGCGTCGAAGGATTCGATGCCCCAAGCTCCAAGGTTGGAAACGGTGATGGTTCCGCCGTCGAACTCGTCGGGTTTGAGTTTTTTGTCCTTGGCTCGGACGGCGAAGTCCTTAACAGCGCGGGAGATGGCCAGAAGTGACTTGGATTCCGCTTGTTTGATGACAGGTGTCACCAGGCCGTCTTCTACGGCAATGGCAACCGACAATCCGACGTGTTTGTATTTCACGATATGGTCACCGGCGAAGGAGGCGTTCACAGCGGGAACGGATTCCGCGGCGTTAATGACTGCCTTGAGGATGAAGTCGTTGACTGAGTATTTGTTGCCGTGGGTTTGTTCGGCCTGGGCGTTTACCTGCTGGCGAAGTGCCATGAGAGGCGCGGCGTCCACCTCAAGATGGAGATAGAAATGGGGGATGGTGGTCTTTGAAGTAAGCAGGCGGGACGCGATGATTTTGCGCATCGAGCTGAGTTCGATTCTTTCGTCGCCTTCGCGCGCGACCGGAGCGATGGGCTGCGGAGATGGAGCGGCGGCTACTGCGGGCGCTGCGGCTTTGGACCTGATAGATGCGGCAAGGGCCGCAGCCGCGCTCGCTTCTGAGGAGGTGGATGCGGGGGTTTGGGCGAGTGAACCGGCGGCTGCCGTTTGGATGTCGCTTTTCACGATGCGACCTGCCGGGCCGGAGCCGGAGATCCCGGTGAGGCTGACACCAAGATCCGCTGCGATTTTGCGGGCGAGCGGTGATGCTTTGATGCGAGCTCCTTCTGCAACCGTTTGCTGCACTGGTGCGGGAACCGCTGTTGGTGTGGCTGCAGTTGTTGGCGCCAAAGTGACTGGAGCGGCGATTTCCGCTTGGGGAATGGGACCTTCCGAATCGCCGTCGAGCACCGCAAGGATTCCGCCGATCGGGGCGCTTTGACCTTCCTGGATCAGGATTTGGGTAATGACTCCATCGTCGAAGGCTTCCATTTCCATGGTCGCCTTGTCGGTTTCGATTTCGGCGAGGATGTCTCCGATTTCAACGGAGTCGCCGACTTTTTTGTGCCATTTGACGAGGGTGCCCTCGGTCATGGTATCCGAGAGCTTTGGCATTTCGATGTTCACAGACATGATATTGATAGGAGGTGGAGTCGGAGGGGAGAATGGGAAAAAGTCGGGGTAATTCCAGCCTTTTTACCGGGAGAATTGGAAACAAAAAAGCGCGGGGAGCTCAGGTCTCCTCCGCGCTTGGTAAATTCAATGATGAGGTCAACTCAGGGATTAGCGACCACTGGTGCGAGAGGTAGTGGTTTCATGGTAGGAATGAGACCGATGTTCGGGCTGCCGGAGGATCCTTGGGTGCTGGCCATGCGCATGGTGGATTCCGAGGTGGTGCCGCAGCAGTCTTTCTTGGGGCAGTAGTAGCGAGTGCAGGAACCGCAGGGGATGCGGACTTTTTTGGTGACGGTCTTGTAGCGAGGAACTTTTTCCTCGATGGTTTCGACCATGCCGCCTTTACCGCTCTTGGAGTCGCCGGGGGTGACGACTTCTTTGGTGACGATATCATATCGGCAGGTTTTCACCTGGCGGGTCTCGGTGCGGTAGCCGGAACTTTGGGAGAACGCACCGAACATCGAACAGCAGGAGGAAAAGCCGAGCGAAACGGCAACGAGTGTAGCGAGAAGAACTAGGTTTTTCATGGTGGGTAGTGATGGATGGAAAGAAGGAAAACGAAGGGATTACAAGCAGCAGCAAGAGGCCAAAGTGAGTGTGACAACCGCTGCCGTGAGGAGTGTGGTGAAACGTAAAATCATTAGTGCGATGCTAGGAATGAGTGGTGACTTGGCAATCAAAAAGACCAGGCGGGTTACATGATCGGATCTGATCTAACGCCGTTCGTCCCCAAGCAGTCGGCTTTGTGATTCTTAGGCGAGGGTGAGAACTTTTTCCACGATCCGACGAGGATTTGGAAGTTGTTCATGCTCAATGTGTGGCGAATAAATCGCGGGTGCATCGATGGAGCAAACACGCTTGATCGGAGCGTCAAGATAATCGAAGGCGTGCTCTTGGATCAATATGGCGACCATGGCGGATACTCCTCCGAAGGGCTTGGACTCGTCCACCAGAACCACGCGGTTTGTTTTCATCACGGTTTTGAGGATGGCGTCTTGGTCGAGCGGGCGGATGGAACGAAGGTCGAGCACTTCGGCGTTGATGCCATGGTCGTTTTTGAGAATTTCCGCCGCGGCGAGGGATTGGATGACGGAGCGGCCGTGAGCGATCAGGGAGACATCGGAACCTTCGCGTTTGATGTCCGCGACTCCGAGCGGGATGACAAAATCTCCATCGGCAGGATCCGGGACCTCGCCGGTGGTGCCGTAAAGCAAGGTGTTCTCCATAAAGAAGACCGGGTCGTTGTCGCGGATGGCGGCCTTGATCAGACCTTTGACGTCAGCGGGAGTTGCTGGCACGCAAACCTTCAAGCCGGGAAACGCGGCGAACATCCCTTCCGGAATGTGCGAGTGGGTCGCGCCGACACCCGTTCCGCCGTTGGCTGGACCGCGGACGACGATGGGGCAGTGGCAAAGTCCGCCCGACATATAGCGAACGCAGGCGGCATTGCTGACGAGTTGGTCGAAGGCGACGGAATGGAAGGACCAGAACATGAGTTCCATCACCGGACGGACCCCGAGCATCGAAGCACCAATGCCCATGCCGATGAAACCGGCTTCGGAAATCGGAGTATCGACCACGCGCTTATCGCCCCATTTTTTCCAAAGGCCTTCGGTGACTTTGTAGGCACCGTTGTATTGTGCGACCTCTTCGCCCATCAGGACGACGTTCGGATCACGGGCGAGTTCTTCATCAAGGCCTTCGCGGAGGGCTTCACGGTAGGTGAGAATGCGGGACATGGAAAATTGCTGAATGGAGATTGTGAAAAGGGATGATCAATGAGAATCAATCATTGAAGAAGTGGCGTCCGATTTGTGAAGCCGGCGTGTTGTTGTCGGTTTCCCAATACACGTCGGTGCTGATGTCAGTGATTGTCGGAGCTGGGGATTCTTCGGCGAATTTCACGGAAGCGGCAGCTTCGGTGGCGGCATCCTTGTTGATGGTCGTGGCGAGCTCTTCGGTCATCACACCTTCCGCGATCAGGCGGCGGCGGAACACGGCGATGGGGTCGTGGTTCTGTTTGTAATTCTCGATCTCCTCGGGGGTCCGGTATTTCTTGTGGTTCGCATCGGCGATGCTGTGGCCGTAGTAGCGGTAGGTGTCGATCTCGAGCACGGTGGGCTTCAATTCCTTCCTGGCGCGCTCCATCGCAATGTGGGTCTTGGCGCGAACTTCATACAAATCCGAGCCATCGATGACGTCCCACTCGATGGCGTAGGCTTCTGCGCGTTGGGCAAGACAGCCGTTGTAAGCGGACGAGCGTTCTTGTGAGGTGCCCATGGAGTAGCCGTTGTTTTCGATGACGTAAACGACGGGGATTCCGAAAAGTGAGGCGATGTTCAGCGACTCGTGGAAAGCGCCTTGGTTGACCGCTCCGTCGCCGAGGTAGCAGAGGCAGCAGCCTTCGCGACCCAGATACTTGAGTCCGTAGGCGAGGCCGAGGCCGAGCGGAGTCTGGCCGGCAACAATGCCGTGACCACCCCAGAAATTTTTGTCCGGGGCGAAGAAATGCATCGAGCCACCCTTGCCTTTGGAGCAGCCGGTTTGTTTTCCATACATTTCCGCCATGCATTCATTCATGCCCATGCCGACTGCCAACGCATGACCGTGGTCGCGGTAGGCAGTGATGAAATGGTCGTTCGCCCCCCCGAGGGAAATTGTCCCGACGGCGACCGCTTCCTGGCCGATGTAAAGGTGGAGGAATCCGCCGATTTTTCCCGCTTGGTAATATTTCAGCCCCGCCTGTTCGAATCTTCGGATCCGGACCATTTGGGTGAAGAGCTCGATTTTTCGCTCGGGGGTGAGCGCTTGGTTAATCGGCGAATGGGCGAAATCGAGGGCGGAGGAACTGGCGCTGATCATGATGGGCGTAGAGGAAGAATCTGCAGAAACCGTGTTTTACTTGGCGGCAATCGGCTCGTGGACGGAAAGGGCGATTTTCGGGAAGCGGACTTGGGCGCAGAGGAAAATGCCGGTGAAGAGCAGGTTGGCGGCGGTCAGATTCCGCAGGAAGACCCAGGACGGCAGGACAGAGCCGGTTGGTCCGGTCCAGAGAGACTGCCAAAGGCCGGTGAGGGATTTTTGATACATCGGGTCACCCAGCCAGGCGGCGCTGTTGGTGATCAGGTGAAAGACCAGACTTGCGGCGATGGAGCCGACAAGCAGGATTGGGATTCCACGGGCAGCGATGGCTCTACCCATGAAGAACATCGCTGCAAGTGCGAGGAGCGTGGTGGCGAAAATCGGGAAGCTCGAAACCGGGCCAATCCCAAGCGGGTAGGTGATTGCCCAGATTCCGAATGGAATGGCGAATCCGCGCCACCCCGGGGCCAGTAAGGCACCGCAGAAAAACAAGGCTGCCAGAGGCTGGAAATTCGGCTGGGACTCCGGGAGTAAACATCCAACGACGCGGAAAAAAACAAGAAGTCCGACAATCAGACAGAGCGGAAGATAGCGTTTCATGGCGCAGGTAGAATTGTGGATTTTTCGGAGCAGGGCTAGACCAAAATCTTTGAATGCAACAGGTTTTTTCATTCCAGAGGGGAATGAAGAAGGCTAGTTTCCAGAAATGGATGTGGACGAACTGGTGGCAAGCGCATGGCAGGCAAGGGACATGGCTTATGCGCCGTATTCTCAGTTTTTCGTTGGTGCCGCGCTGCTTGCTGCTGACGGCAGAACCTTCGTCGGCTGCAACGTGGAGAATATTTCCTACGGGCTGACCAATTGTGCGGAGCGCGTCGCCATCGGCGCGGCGGTCGCAGCAGGTGTGCGGAAATTCGCAGCGGTCGCGGTGGTGGCGGATACGGGTGTTCCCATTTCACCGTGCGGAGCTTGCCGTCAGGTGCTCGCGGAGTTCGGAGTGCCGCGGGTGATCCTCGCGAATCACACGCAGCGGCTGGAGTTCCGTCTGGAAGAGTTGCTGCCACGGGCTTCCTCGGGAATTCTCGACCGACCGCAGTGAGGGATGTTCCACGTGGAACATGGCGGTTTCCGGGCTTGAGCGCGGGCGGGGAGGGGATACGTTGTGCGTCCTGCAATGTTCCGCTACCCCAAGTTCTATGATGTGATTGTGATCGGCGCCGGCCACGCCGGGATCGAAGCTGCCATGGCCGCGGCCCGGCTGGGTTGCGAAGTCGCCGTGCTCACCCAGAATCTGGATACCATTGGTCAAATGTCCTGCAACCCGGCCATCGGTGGACTCGCCAAGGGCCACATGGTCCGCGAGATCGACGCACTCGGCGGGGCGATGGGATTGAACACCGATGCCACCGGAATCCAGTGGCGCATGCTCAACGCCTCGAAAGGTCCCTCCGTCCGCGCGCCCCGTGCCCAGTGCGACAAGAAGGCCTACCAGTTCCGGATGAAGCGCGAACTTGAAGCGATGCCCGGCGTGGAGATCCACCAGGGGAACGTGGCGGACTTGCTCGTGGAAAATGACCATGTCATGGGAGTCACCAC
Source organism: Luteolibacter sp. (assembly GCA_044240265.1). Taxonomy (GTDB): domain Bacteria; phylum Verrucomicrobiota; class Verrucomicrobiia; order Verrucomicrobiales; family Akkermansiaceae; genus Luteolibacter. The sequence continues at coordinate 10,405 of JBIHZT010000063.1, forward strand.
CTCGCTTGGCATGCAGATCTCCGGAAAATCGGTGATTCTCAGTGCCGGGACCTTCATGGGCGGGTTGATGCACGTCGGTCTCCGGAATGAAAAAGGTGGTCGCATGGGCGACGCCACGTCGAACGTGTCCGAAGCCCTTAAGCGCCTCGGATTCGGCGTCGAACGTTTCAAAACCGGCACCCCCTGCCGGCTCAATGGCCGGTCCATCGACTTCTCCCGCTGTGAGCGCCAGGAAGGCGATACGCCCGTGCCCAAGTTCAGTTTCATGGCTGACACCCTGCAAAAGGGTCCGGACGATCTCTTCACGCTTAATCCATGGGGCGATCCGCTGTTCCACGTGGAACAAATGCCCTGCTGGATCACCTACACGAATCCCGCCACCCATTCGGTCATCGCGGCCAAT
>JBIHZT010000548.1:0-3062 GCA_044240265.1 Luteolibacter sp.
CTGGATCCTGCCCGCCGTCACGCTCGGCCTCATCAATGCCGCCTACCTCGCCCGCCTCGCCCGCGGCGGCATGCTCGACGTGCTCTCGCAGGACTACATCCGCACCGCCCGCGCCAAGGGCGCGCCGCCCGCGCGCATCGTCGTCCGCCACGCCCTGCGCGGCGGCCTCATCCCGGCCGTCGCCTTCATCGGCCCCGCCTTCGCCGGGATGATTTCCGGCTCCTTCGTCATCGAGACGATTTTCCAAATCCCCGGCATGGGCCAGCACTTCGTCAACGCCGCCACCGACCGCGAGTTCTTCCTTATTCAGGGCCTCGTCCTTTTCTACGGCTTCCTCATCGTCGGCGCGAACCTGCTGGCCGACCTCGCCCAGATCGCCCTCAACCCAAGACTTCGGAAAGCATAACAGTTCATGGAAAAAGGCACCTCACTCTGGAAAGACGCCTGGCACCGGCTCGCGCACAACCGCGCGGCGATCGTCAGCCTGTTCGTCCTCATCGTCATCCTGCTGCTCTGCTTCATCGGCCCGCTGATGCCGTTTGTGAAGAGCCCGACGGTGATCAACCTCGCCAATGCCTCCGCCGCACCGTCCGCCGCGCATTGGTTCGGCACCGACCAGCTCGGGCGCGATCTGTTTTCCCGCGTGCTTTACGGCGGGCAGGTGTCGTTGTTAGTGGGACTCGTCGCCACCGCCGTCGCCGTGGTCATCGGCGTCATCTACGGTGCCGTCGCCGGATACGCCGGCGGGAAAATCGACGATCTGCTCATGCGCTTCGTCGACCTCCTGTTCGCGCTGCCGTTTCTAGTGTTAGTCATCCTCTTCGCCCTCGTCGTGGACAAGCCCGCCTCCGAGTTCACCGAGTGGGTCATCCAGACCACCGGCTTCGCCCGCGACCGCGTGGCTCCCATCACCACGCTCATCCCGCTCTTCATCGCGATCGGCGCAATCGGCTGGCTGACCATCGCCCGCATCGTCCGGGCGCAGGTGATGGCGGTGAAAAAGCAGGAATTCGTCGAGGCCGCCGTCTCGTTAGGCCTCGGCCGCGGGCGCATCCTGTTCCGCCACATCCTGCCGAACGTCATCGGCCCCATCATCATTTACACCACCCTCGCGGTGCCCGGCATCATGCTGTTGGAAAGCGTGCTCTCCTTCCTCGGCCTCGGCGTCAAGCCGCCCAACAGCTCGTGGGGCATCCTCATCAAGGAGGGAGCCGACCGCATGGAAATCAACTGGCTGATGCTCTTCTTCCCCTCCCTGTTCTTCGCCAGCACGCTTTTTTCCCTTAATTTCCTCGGCGACGGCCTGCGCGACGCGCTGGACCCGAAGTCGGCGAAGGATTAGGAGTTGCGGCACTCCTGTCACAACAAGACCCGCCTCGCTCGCCAAGTTCGGTCACCCTCAATTTCCAGAACCGCTCCGACTCGCCAATGCCGCGCCGGCGCTGAAGACCGCTGCGCGCAGGGTGGCAGGACGCTCCAAGCCAGTTCCCTGACGGCCTGACCCGGCGAACCTCAAGCGGAGCGAAGCGCCTCGCGGACGGAGTGCGGATTGGTGGCGGCGATTTTCAGAAGCGTCCTGGCGGCTCCGCTCGAGCTGCTGGTGTGTTGCTCCCATTTGTGAAGGGTGCGGACGCTCACGCCAATGAGCTGGGTAACTATCGGGAGAATTTCGACCTTACGCTTTCTTACGGTTAAAATCCTCATTCCGGGGCATTTCCGCGTATTTCCCCGCAGCTCTCCGCGACAGATGATTTTTCGTAACGCGCTTATTTTAAGATTTTTCGGCGCATTTTAGAAAATGTCCCCGTCGTGAATCGAACACGAATTTACAGTTTAGGAAACCATCGTTCTATCCATTGAACTACGGGGACTTGGGAAGCCGGAAGGCGGCGATGAGATAACCGTGCGGACGGGGGCAGGCAAGCCAGTTGTGAATTTCCTACGACAGACGTTGGGCGGTGTAGATGCCTTTGGAGCCGCTGCTGCGGTAGGCGATGATGCAGGCGGTGGCGATGTAGAGGCCGTTGCCGGCACCGAAAAGCTCCATACCGAGGAAGATGGAGGCGAGCGGGGTGTTGGTGGCTCCGGCGAAAATGGCGACGAAACCGAGTGCGGCGAAGAGGTCGACCGGAGCATCGAGGGCGAGGGCGAGCGTGTTTCCCAAGGCGGCGCCGATGAAAAAGAGCGGCGTGACTTCGCCGCCTTTGAACCCGGCGCTGAGGGTGACCACGGTGAAAATGAGTTTCCATGCCCAAGCGCTGGCGGGGATCTCCGTAGAGGTGAACATGGCGGGCAGTGTGATGGCGGCGGAGCGATTTTCCAAAACTCCGAGGCCGAGGTAGTCGCCGGTACCCGCCAGGAAAAACAGGCCGATGACAAGAAATCCACCGACGACGGGACGGAGTTCGGCGCGGGGGATATAAGTCTTGAAGGCGTCGCCGAGACGGTGGGAAAGGTTGGTAAACAGCCTGCTCGCGAGGCCGAAGGCGACGGCGGCGAGCATGACTTTTCCCATGAGCCGGAAATCAATGGCGGAGGTCGCGGCCTGCACATCGACCTGATAGTGCGTATGCCCGATGCCCCACACGCGGCAGGTCCAGTCGGCCAGGACTGCGGCGAAGAAACAAGGAATGAGGGCGTCGTACTGCACCCGACCGACGACGAGCACTTCCAAGGCGAAGACGGCTCCGGCGACGGGTGTGCCAAAAATGGAGCCGAATCCAGCGGCGACTCCGGCCATCAGCAGGACGCGGACATGGGCGGCATCGAGTTTGAGAAACCGGGCGAAGGTGGCGGCGATGCCGCCGCCCATTTGTAAGGCGGTGCCTTCCCGCCCGGCCGAGCCGCCGAAGAGGTGGGTGACGAGGGTGCCAATGAGGATGAGCGGGGCCATCCGCTTGGGAACACCCGCGCCGGGCTGGTGAATTTCATCGATGAGCAGGTTGTTTCCGCCGCTGGCGGATCTGCCATAGAGTTGATAGAGCGCGCCGATAAAGAGCCCGCCGACGGGGAGCAGGAAGAGCAGGCCGGGATTGGCGAAGCGGACGCGGGTGACTGCATCC
>JBIHZT010000549.1:0-3060 GCA_044240265.1 Luteolibacter sp.
AATTCGCACTTCACTCCGCTTTTGCAGCGCCCCTCCCTGACACTATCCTGATTGCCGCCACGATTTGCGCGCTGCGATTCGGTTTGCCATGGAGGGGGCTTTGGAGTCTCGCTTGTGTGAGACTGTCGTTTGCAATGTCGGTTTTGCTAAGAAATGCCGGATACGGGCCGCAAGGCCCTTGGTCGTAAATGCTTGGATTTCCGTAATCAACGAAAGCTGAGGCTGGTTCCGCGGCCTTACTTCCAGACAGTCACAGTAGAGGACGCCCCCCTATTTGCCGCCGCATCATAGGCATACGCCTGAAGCTTGTGCGCGCCGCGGGTGATCTTCCTGGTGCTCCAGTTGAACGTCGCGGTGGGGTTGGTACTTGTGCCGAAGAGTTTTCCGTCGATGTAGAGCTCGATTTTCGTCACGCCGACATTGTCCGTGCCCCTCACATTGATTGCTTGAGTCGTAGCGGCAACCGTCGAGCCATCGGCGGGGGAGGTGATGCTTACCACGGGTGACGTCACATCGCTGCTCACCAGCGCCAGGGCGGCGGACGCCGTGCGGAAGGCATTCACCCGGCCGCTTCCGTAATAGACGTCATAGCCTGGGGCTCCGATATCGTCCGTATTCCTGACGAGAATATCCACCAGCTGGGCGTTGGTCAGTTTAGAGTTGATTGAAGCAGCCAGGGCGACAACTCCGGAGGTCACCGGGCAGGAAAACGAGGTTCCGTTCCATGCTGCATACTGGTCCGCGCCGTAAAGTGACAGAATGTTGGTTCCTGGAGCGGAGACATCCACGTAGCTGCCGAAGTTCGACCAGGTGGGGCGGACGTCGGAGGAGTCGGTCGCGGAAACCGCCACCACATTGCTGCAGGCGGCGGGATAGAAGGTGGTGTTATTGCCATTGTTTCCGGCAGCGGCGATGATCACACTTTGTTTGTTCCACGCGTAATTGACAGCGTTCTGAAGGGTCAGGGAGGAAGATGTGCCTCCCAAGCTGAGGTTGATGACCTTGGCGCCCCGGTCGGCGGCATAGGTGATTCCATTCGCGATCGCCGAGTAGGAACCGGAGCCATTGGCATCCAGCACGCGAATGGGAAGGATCGGGGTATTCCACGAGACTCCGGCCACGCCAAGCTGATTGTTCGTTGCTGGGGAAACGGTCCCCGCCACCGCGGTGCCGTGGCCGTTTTCGTCGGTCGGATCGGTGTCGTTGGTGACAAAGTCGTAGCCGCTGGACAACACCTTGCCTGCGAGGTCCGGGTGCGATGCAATAACTCCGCTATCCACGACGGCGACGACAATACCCGCAGAACCCGTAGTGATGTCCCATGCGGCGGGTGCCTGGATTTTGGAAAGGTGCCACTGCGAACCTTGCGTGAAATAGGGATCGTTGGCCGTGCCAAGAGCAGCGGCGGTGAAATCCGGTTCCGCGTATTCGACATCATTGTGGTGTTGGAGGGCCGTGAGCAGTTGCGCGGCGGCGACCGCCGGCACGCGGATGATGCGGACGTCGAGCGCCGCCACAGAGCCATGTTGCGCGGCACCTCTGACTCGAAGCAAGGAGTTCAAGGTGGCTTCATTCATTGATGCCTTCGGTTTGACAAGAATCTGAACGAATTCCGGGGCTGCCGGTGCTGCGGATGACAATTCTCCAAAGATCGGCATCATGGCGGCAATCAATGGCAGGGCAGTGGCAAGGCGGTATGGATTGGTGTGAATGGATTTCATCGCATGTGTGGGTGTTGATTAATCTCGTCGGTTCCGGCGGATTCCGGATCTTCCAACCTGAAATAGACAGTTGCGTTCGTGAACGCCTCGATGTTTCAAGTAGTGCCTTTGCGTGTCAATCATGTGAGTTGTCGGAAAATGCATTTTTTGCATTCAGCACAAGGCGCTGCGGAGTCAGTTAACTGCGGCGCCGGCCACAGAGTCGGGCGGCAAGATCCCGATTCGATCACATTCACGGTTCTGTGGCTGGCGGTGGCGCCGTGATCCGCTGAATTGAGCAAATCCTGCATGATTTGAATGTGGATTCTTGCAGGTTGGACGGGACAGGGCGGTGGCGGTTGATAACGGTGTGGAGGTTTCCATTATTAATTGATTCTAAAAACCCATGAAATGTCATCTCGTTAAAGCCTTCGCCCGCCCGCGCGCTTTTTTTCCTGCGAATCATGCCGGCCTGCTTGCGCTGCTTCTGGCGTGGGCTCCCGCCGCAAGCGCGGGGCTGATTGGCCTGAATTTCACCGGCGCGATGACTTCCGTGCAGCAGCAGACCTTCGTGGATGCCGCCGCTTACTGGAACAGCGCGATCACCGGATATGAGCTCTCCTATCTCTCGTCGGGCGTTGTGCAGCCACATCAGTTGATGATCGATGTCTCACTGCCCTACATCGACGGCGTTTATGGTACGTTGGGCAGCGCCGGTCCCACCTATGGGTATTATTATTATGACGCGCCGCTCGCCACGGCCACCCAGCAGCTGCTCTATGCCTCGACGGGGGTCATGGAGTTCGACTCGGCGGATGTGGACATGATGGTGGCTGAGAATTTGTTCTACGGCGTGGTCCTGCATGAAATGGCCCACGTCCTCGGCATCGGCACTCTTTGGGGCTACAACGACCTCTACACCTCGGGTAGCGGTCAGTACTATGGAGCCAATGCGTTGGCGGCCTGGCAGTCGGAATTCAACCAGCCGTCCGCGACCTACGTGCCGGTGGAGCTGGGTGGTGGCCCTGGCACGGCCGACGGGCATTGGAACGAAGTCGACGGTGGCGGCAGCAACACCGGGAAAGTCAGCTCGTCTACCGGGATGGATCTCTCGCGAGAGTTGATGACCGGTTGGGCGGGTGACTCGTTTTTCGTCAGCACCGTGACGCTCGGCGGTCTGGCGGATCTGGGGTATATCGTGGACTATTCCAAAGCCGGTCCGGTCAATTACGTGGCTGCCGTGCCGGAGCCGTCCGATTACCTGCTAGGAGGCGTGCCCGCTTTGCTCGGAGGTTTCGCGCTCTTCCGCCGTCGCGGTTCACGCGTGGCGGTGCGGGCTTGAGTTTGGGATCCTTCGCCT
>JBIHZT010000550.1:0-3055 GCA_044240265.1 Luteolibacter sp.
CGTCTCGGTAGGCTCCTTACTCCGGTTTGCGAAACCGGTAGTGGGAAACGATCCACTCGTCCCCGTCGCGGTAGCCCCATAGCTCCGCGCAGGCCATGAAGAACACCCGCCAATAGACCCACCAACGGGTCTGTTGGTCTTCTCCATAGGTCTCGCGGATCAACGGCATCAGTTCGTCGCGGGCAGCGTCCATCCGTGTGAGCCATGCCTCGGAGGTCTTCTGATAGTGCGTGCCGCTGACGTGCCAATGGCCTTCGATCCGCAGCTGGTCCTGGAAATACAGCAACAGGTCGTCGGACGGCATCTGCCCGCCGGTGAAAAAATACTTCGCCATCCAGTCGTCCTCGCTCTCCACCTCGTAGTGATAAGCATACTCGCGGTGGGTGAAGATGTGCACGAACAGCGCGCCACTCGGTTTCAGCCAGCGCGAAATCCGCTGCATGAGCAGTTCGTAGTTTTTCATGTGCTCGAACATCTCCACCGAGACCACTCGGTCGAACACCGCGTCACCCTCGCCCTCGTAAACGATCATGTTGGCCGTTCGAACCTCGACGTTGGTCAGGCCCCGCGCCGCAAGTTGTGCCTCGATATGGATCTTCTGGGTCCGCGAGTTCGAAACGGCGGTGATGCGTGCGTTCGGATAGTGGGCGGCCATCCACAGGGTCAGGGAGCCCCAGCCGCAGCCGAGTTCGAGGATGCGATGGCCGTCTTCCAAGCCGGCGCGCTCACAGGTGAGCGCAAGCATCCGCGCTTCGGATTGCTCGATGTCGATGACGCCCTCGTCCCAGTAGCCCGAGCTGTATTTCATGTGCTTGCCAAGGACCCGCTCGAAGAAGCGGGTGGGAAGTTCGTAATGCTGCTCGTTCGCCTCGTCCGTCGCGATCGCGATCGGACTGGCCCGCAGTTCGCGGACATGCTGCATGACTTTTTCCTGCCGTTGCTCGCAGTCGAGTTTTTCAAACGGGGCGAGTGTTCCCGCCAGTCGATGGCGGATTCCGATGCGGATCAACGCGTCAGGAATAATTCCTTTGGCGAGCAGGTCGTTGGTGTGGATCATAATTTGGTTAGTTAAAATTTTGTGGGCTTACCGTTTCGGCGGCCAAGGAATGAAGGGACTCGTGGTCTCCTGATAGCGGCGGTAGGCGTCGCCCTTGCGCAAGACAGCCGCCGCTTCGGTCGGTGGGATTCCCGTCACCCGCAGCAGCAGGAAAATGATCATCGCCGGGGCGTAAACGGTCGCCCAGCCCCAGTCCGAGCCACAGGCATAGACATAGAATCCGATCCAGATGATCGCTTCGAAAAAGTAATTCGGATGGCGCGAGTAACGCCACAACCCTTCCTGGCACACCGCCTTCGAATCCGGTTTCCCCGCTTTGAAACGTGACATCTGCCGGTCCGCGAGTCCTTCACCGAGAATTCCAATCAGCGTCACGGCCAGGCCCGCCGATTCCCAAACACTCCAGCCGTCGTCCGGGTCCGCCGCAATCAACAGGAACGGCAGCGCCAACAAAACCACAGAGATGGCCTGCGCCTGGAAAAACCAGAAAAACGCCGATGCCACCCGGCCCGTCCACACCTCGCGCAGCCGGGTATATCTGGCGTCTTCTGCCGGATGCGCCCGGCGGATTCTCCGCTCCAAGTGCCAGCCGAGCCTCAGGCTCCACATCGCCACCAGAGTGCCCGCCACCCAATGTTTCACGCTGCCGCTGCCACTGACGATCAGCCAAAAACCACCTGTCAGCCCGATCCCAAATGCCCACGCCGCATCCACCAGCGAATAGTTATCGCATCGCCGCGCCCACATCCACGCCACGAAGAAAACCAGCAGCATCCCCAACAAGCCGAGACCGAATGCCATGCCGCCAGTCACGCTTCCACCTCCTTGCGTCGTTTCAGGGAAACCTCCAGCTGGCGAAGAACCGGCACCACGGCCAGCTTGATCAGCAGCGCCGCCACCGGCGCGATCAGCAGCCAGGCACAGACTCCATGCCACGCGGACATCCCGAACTCGCGCCCGAATTGCAGCGGATCGTCTTTGAATTTCCCAAGCAACTGCGGGATCGAAAACGACAGCCGCGGCGCACCATACAAACGTTCTCCCAGACGGATGAATACCAGGATCAACACCAGATGCAGCGGATAGACCAGATTGCTGAAAACATGCAGCACCGGTTGGTTCAGCCGCAACAGCCAACCCGCCACAAAACAAACCAGCGTCGTCGTCCCCATGATCGGGAAGACGCCCAACACAATCCCCAGCGAAATCGCCCATGCGATGCGCTCGGGGGAAATCCCCACCGTCAGCTGCGCCACCACCGGAGCCACCAACCGGCGCCGCCACCAGCTTTCCTTGGGAACCGCATGCTCCGTCATCCCCTGCCCTCCTCGAAGTGGTGATGCAGGCCCAGGTTGTTCGGACGGGTGTAAACCGCCTGCACCACCGAGATGTTCCGCGTCGCGAATGCCGCCTCGCAGTATTTCAGATAGTAGTTCCAAGACCTCGCGAAAGGCTCGTCAAATCCCAGCGACCTCACCTCATCCCGCACCGCGTTGAAACGGTCATACCAGGTCGAGAGCGTGCGTGCGTAGTCCGCTCCAAGGTCCTCGAGATCGTGCATGAAGAGATCGCCGGTTTGTAACAACACGTCGTTGATCCGCCCCACACTGAGCAGCAGCGAGCCGGGGAAAATGTGTTTCTGGATCCAATCCACGTTCTTCTTCAAGCTGCGGTAACTGCAATCCGGCACCGTGATCATCTGCACTCCCAGCAAGCCGTCCGGCGTCAGCACCTCCGCGCATTTTGCGAAAAACGATTGATGATACTTGTCGCCCACCGCCTCCAACATTTCGATGGAAGCGATCTTGTCGAAACGCCCGGTGATGTGGCGGTAATCCTGGATGCGGATTTCCACCTGGTCTGCCAGACCTTCGTCGGCGACACGCTTGCGGGCATAAGCCGCCTGCGCCTCGGAGATCGTGACGCCGGTGATTTTGCAACCGTAGTTCCGCGCGGCATGCACAGCGAAGCCACCCCAGCCGCAGCCGATTTCCAGCA
>JBIHZT010000551.1:0-3051 GCA_044240265.1 Luteolibacter sp.
GGAAGCGGCGAGTTGCAGGAGGGATTCCTGTTCGTCCGGGGTGAAAAACTGGAGGATGTCGAGGATGCTGACATTTCCCAAGTGGTCGGGCAGGCCGGTGCGGGCGTCGTGGTGGGAAAATAGCAGGTCATTGCCGCCGGCGGTGATGGCCGCGCGGCGGGCGGATTCGATTTTGCGGGGATCGTAGTCGAGACCGTGGATCGGAACTTGGATGCCCTCGGCCCGCAGATAGAAGGCCGGCAGGCCGAGGCCGCAGCCGAGGTCGAGCAGTGGGAGATCCGAGCCACGGAGGTTGTCCGCGAGGGCGCAATAAAGTGGGTCGGTGCGCAGCTTGGTGGCGACGTAGTTCCGGTCCCAGTGGCCGGGAAACAAGGTGGCGATTTTTCCGATGGCGGCGTTCACGGGGCAGGGGGGCTTAGGGAGTCGAGTGGGTTTTCTCCGCGGCTGAGGAGCCGCGGCAGACGGGCGAGGAATCCGCAAACGAGCCGGAAATGCATCCAGATGAGGAGGAGGTTGTCCCGCAGATAGCGGAACTGGGAGATGCCGCCTTCCTCCTTGCCTGGATAGCGGACGGGGGTAGGCAGGTTGATGATGGGCACGCCGCGCCAGGCGAGGCGGACGGCGACCTCGGGGTCGAAGTCGAAGCGGCGGGCGTGGCGGGTCGATTCCATGACTTCGAGCAGCGGCTGCGCCGGATAGAGCCGCATGCCGAAGAGCGAATCGCCCACGCCCCAGCCGAGGGTTTCGAGGTTGGCCCAGAAGTTGGAGATTTTCCGCCCGTTGACCCGCAGCGCGGGGGCGGATGCGTCGAATACCGGTCTGCCGAAAACTGCGGCTTCCGGGTGGGCGGCCGACAGCGCGAGGAAGCCGCCGATTTTATCGGCCGGGTGCTGACCGTCGGCATCCATCGTCAGGACGTGGGTGAATCCAGCGGCTATCGCCTCGCGCAGGCCGTGGAGAAGCGCCGCGCCTTTGCCTGAATTCACCGGCAGGCGGAGGATGCGGAAGGATGGATTCGCGGCGCTTTCCAAGTGGCGAATCAAATCGGGGGAGCCGTCGGTGGAACCGTCGATGACCACCCAGACGGGGGTGACAAGCGCCAGGGCGGCGGTCACCGTTTTCAGGAGAATCGGCCCGGTGTTGTAGCTCGGAATCAGGATAAGTGGTCGCGCGTCGGCCATGGAGGGAGCGGTTTTAGAGGACGAGCGCGCCAGCGGCAATGCCCGTGTCACTGAGGTGTGACTTGACGGCGGAGGGGATCCGGTTTCGAGAGCTCCCGCTCGTAAACAGCGGCGAGGCGGGCGGTGAAATTCTGCGAGGTTTCTCCGGGCTGGGGGACCAGAGGCTCGCCGAGATCGAAGCGCATGTGGATGGGGAAGACCGGTCGTCGCCACAGCGGCCAGCCTTTTTGGGCGAAGCGGGAGTCGCTGCGGATGAAGATCGGATAGACCGGGACCTGGGAATGCAGAGCGATGATGGCGCAGCCGCCTTTGATCGGATTGATCCAGCGGGCGTCCGGCCGGGTGCGGGTGCCCTCCGGGAAAAGCAGGAGTTGTCCGCCCTCGGTGAGCGCGCGCGAGGCGTCGCGGACCATGCGGGTCATCCCGTCATTGGCGATGTAGCCGGCCAACCTCGCGCCTCCTCCGAGCAGGGGATTCATGAGAATTTGTTTTTTCATCACGCAGACGGCGGAGGGCAGCCGGGCGATGATGAAAACCACGTCCCACAGCGAGGTGTGGTTAGGCGCTGCAATGAACGGGCTTTGGATTTCTTTCAAGCGGTCGAGGGCGGTGAGGTCCGCCTTCACGAGGTCGGAGGCCCGCAGCAAGACGACGAATTTTCTAAATAACTGGTGCAGGAAAAACCGTCCGAGGCGCTCACCGGATTTTTTCGACAGCACCCGATGCAGCGGGCCGCCGATGAGCGTCAGGAATCCGCCGAAAACGCCCCAGTAGAGAAGCCCGAGCGCCATCATGGAGTAGTCCCACGGTGCGCGCAGCCACCAGCGCAGTGTCATCGCTTCCGATGCCGGGCCGGTGAGGGTATTGGGATCGCTGGATGTCACGGGCGCTGAGGATACGATCGGTTTTCAGGGTGGTCGAACCGAATTTTCCCGGTTGAACCACGCCGTGTCTGCGATGTCTCCCGTGGCATCCGGTGAGGGAAAATCGGTCCGCCCGAACGCCCGTTTCGAGCCGCTCGCGGTTAGGATCCCGCACGTTCGTATTCCCGGATGGCGTCGAACATAGCGACGATATTCTCCGGCGGCACGTCGGGCAGGATATTATGGATCGTATTGAAAACGAAGCCACCGCCAGGGGCGAAGATTTTCAACCGTTCCAGCACATCGCGGCGCACATCGGCCGGGCTGCCGTGGTTGAGAGTGGCCCGCGTGTCCGCACCGCCGCCCCAGAACGTGATGTCGCGGCCGAACTCGCGCTTCAGCCGGTCCGGCTCCATGTCGCGGCAGGCGGTTTGCACCGGGTTGATGATTTCAAATCCGGCATCGATCAAATCCGGCAACAGCGCGTGGATCGATCCGCAGGAGTGCAGGAAGGTCCGCATGGACGAGTGGCGGTGGACATAGTCACACAGAATTTTATGGCGTGGCTTGAAGAGCTGGCGGTAGGTGGCCGGTGCCATGAACGGGCCGGTGTCCGTCCCCAGATCATCGCCGAAGCGGCAGATATCGACGATGTCGCCCACCGCCCGGCAGACCTTGTCCAAGGTCTGGAGGTGGATTTCCATCAGCGCGTCCAGCAGTCTCTCCACGTTCTCCGGCTCGGCGATGAGATCCATTAGAAAATTATCCATACGCCGGAGGAAGGTTCCCCACTCGAACAGGTGGCAGCCGACGACGACCATGATCGCACGGTCCGATCGCTCGCGGAGGGCGAGCGTGTTGGCGCGCAGGGTCTCCCAGAATCCAGGATCCGACGCATGATCCCAGGGGCTGTGGGCGAGGGCGGCCCAATGGACCTTTCCCATCGCCGCGGGCAGCCCGGACAAGTCCGCCGGATAGTCGTCCAGCCATGGGAAATGCGTTTGATC
>JBIHZT010000553.1:0-3044 GCA_044240265.1 Luteolibacter sp.
CCGCGACGGCGGTGGATTGCGACTAGAAAGCGGTCGTTTTTCTCCACCACGATCTTGGACAAGGGAATCATCAGTCGCGCTCCCTGCCGGCGGACTTCCATGACGTGGATGCCGAGATTGCGATCCGCGAGCGGGGTGTCCGAAAGGGGCTTGCCGACCATGTTGGACTTTTCTCCTATCAGAAGATGATAGAGCGGCGAGGTGCGGCTCTCGATTTCAAGCGCCCCGGTGATCGACGAGCGCGCGGGGATCAGCTTCGGTCCGAAAATCGTCAGGTAGATGATACCGCAGATGGCCAGCGGGATGCCGAGCGGCGCGAGCTCGAACATGGTCATCTGCTTGATGCCCATGTCGCGGAGGGTGCCATTGACGAGGATGTTGGTGGAGGTGCCGATGAGGGTGCAGACGCCACCGAGGATGGAAGCATACGAGAGCGGCATCAGCAGACGGGAGGCGGCGATATTTTTGGAGCGGGCGAAGCCGAGGGTCACCGGCAGCATGATGGCGACGATGGCGGTGTTGTTCATCCAGGCGCTGAAAAACGCGGTGATTACCGAAAACGCGAGGATGGCCGTGCGGGTATTTCCGGAAAGCCGGTCCCGCAGGGCGCGTCCGATGTGATCGACCGCGCCGGATTTTTCCAAACAGCCGCCGATGATGAAAAGGGAAGCAATGGTGAGCGGGGCTTCGTTTTTAAAGACCTCGGTCATTTTCGATGGATCCACCAGGCCGAGCGCCACCACGAGGCACAGCACGGTGAGCGCGATGACATCCGGTGCGGCCCACTCGCGGATGAATGCGATGAGGGTAATCAGGATCACCGCCAGGGTGAGAAATATCGGAAGCGTCATGAATGGAATCCCCGTTCGCGGGGGCGTTTCCATGAACGGCGGATAGGAGTTTGGCAAGAGCAGGATGCACGACGCTCTTGCGCGCTTCCTGCGGGGGGAACAATCTCCGCCATGCCCCGCCCGCGAATTTCCACCAATCTGGCCATCTCGGCGGACGGGAAAATTTCATCCACCCCACCCCGTCCGTCCGGCTGGACCTCGCGCGAGGATCACGCCCGGCTGCTGGAATTAAGGGAAAACGCCGACGCCATCCTCATCGGCCGCGGCACCTTGGAGTGCGACCGGATGACGCTCACCGTTCCCGGGAAATCTGTCCAACCACTGCGCTGCATCGTCTCGCGGACCGGGGAAATGGACACCGCGCATCCGGTTTTCACCAAACCTGGCGGCGCCATTCATCTGCTGGTAACCGGGGATTTCAGGGGCCGGGAAATTCCGGGCGTGACGATCCACCGGCGGACGCTCGCGGAATTTCTCGAAACGCTGGCCGGGAAATACCACGTCAAACACCTTCACTGCGAAGGCGGCGGGCAGTTGATCCGGGCTTTGGCGGAGCTGGACGCGATCGATGAATTCCACCTCACGCTCGCCGGGCACACGCTTTTCGGCGGGCACGCGGCAGGCACGGCGACCGGAATTCCCGGGGATTTCCTGCCGAAGTCGGCCGATTTCGAACTCCGCCACTTCGAGCCGCAGCCGGGGTTGGGAGAATGCTTCCTCAGCTACGCGCGAAGCGGGCGTGATGACCGCTGAAAGTCAGTGCTCCGCCTTCTTCTCAGCCTGCCCGGTCTCACCTGCGGCGGCCGGATGAGCTTCGTGACCGGCTGGAGCTTCGTGACCGGCGGCACCGTGGGGTTCGTTGAGCTGTTTGGTGCCGTTGGGGCCTTCAAATTCATGGCGCTCGCACGACACGGCAGACACGGAAACAGCCACAAGCAGGATGGAGAATAATTTCATCGCGCCGCTTCATAGCTCCTCGCCGACGAAACGCAACCCCCAAGGCGGCGGAAATCACGAGTCGCCAAGCCACCCCGCCACCGCCCGCGCGGCGCGCTCGTGGGCGCCGCATCCGCCGAGTTTTTCCGAGGTTTCCGCGAGGCGCGCCTGGAGGGCATCGCGTTTCGCCGGGGACTCCAGAAATCCCCTCAGCGTGCCGGATACCGTCACCGGCTCCGCTTTCGCTTGGATGAATTCATCGACCACACCTTCCTCCGCCAGGATATTCACCAGCCCGACGTGCTCGATCTTCACCACCAACTTTGCCAGCGCGTAACTGAGCGGTGCCAATCGATAGACCAGGCAATACGGCAGCCCGTAATACGCCGCCTCCAGCGTGGCCGTCCCGCTGGCGATCACCGCGCAGCAGGCCCGCTGCATCAGCGAGTGGCTGCCGCCGGTGGTCACCTCGATAAGATCCCCCGCCCCGGACTCCTCCATCAGCGCGCGGATCTGCTCCGCCAGCTTCGCCGAGGCGGCGGGCACTTCGAATTTCAGGTCCGCTTTCCACGCTTTCAGCCGTTTCGCAGACTCGATCATCATCGGGAAAAGACGGGCGACTTCCCGTTCGCGACTGCCGGGGAAAAGCCCGACCAGCCGTTCGTCGCGCAGGACGCCCGGCAGGCGTTTTTCCTCCAGCTCATCGACCAGCGGATTTCCGACGAAGGTCGTTTTCAACCCGGCGTTTTCCAAAATCGGCTGCTCGAAAGGAAACACGCAGAGCATTTCATCAAGCAACCGAGCCATGACCGGGATGCGGCGCTTGTTCCACGCCCACACCTTCGGGCTGATGTAATAAATGATCCGCGTCTGGGGGAATTCACGTCTCACCGCCTCCGCGAAGCGCAGGTTGAATCCCGGGTAGTCGATCAGCAGCAGCACGTCCGGCCGGAATTTTCCCAGCTCCGCCATCATCTCCGCAAACCGCTCCTTGAACCATCCGTAGCGCTTTAAAACCTCCCAAATCCCCATCACCGCGGCATCCTCGACCCAGTCCCGCAGCCCGGCACCCGCCACCGCCCGCATCTGCGGACCACCCGCGCCATTAATTTCCAAGTCTGGCACCATCTCCTTCAACGAGCCCAACAATCCCGCGCCATGAGCATCCCCGCTCAGCTCCCCCGCGACCACATAAACCCGTTTCGACATGCGCCGGAGAACTAGGCCCCCCACCCCCCCCCCCCCCCAGCACAAAAA
>JBIHZT010000552.1:0-3044 GCA_044240265.1 Luteolibacter sp.
GCTGCCCGATCTACGGCGCGGTGGGCGCGGAGGATCGGTCGTTGAAATTTCTATCACCCGGCTGGATGGCCATGCTCGCCCACACCACCACCGAGGCCAAGCGCCTCGGCCTCGGCGTTGACATGAAGACCGGCACCGGCTGGCCCTTCGGCGGCCCGCAAGTCACGCCGGACATCGCTTCCGCCGGCCTCCAGATCATCCGGCAGCAAGCCGAGGGTGGCAAACAAGTCGCCATCGCCTTACCCAAGGGAAAAATCCAATGCCTCCGCGCTTTCCCGGACACCGGCTCCCCCGTTGATCTCACGAACGAGATCAAGGACGGCAAACTCGATTGGCTCCCGCCCGCCGGGAAATGTAGCATCATCGGCCTCACTTCGGAATCTCCCATCCAGAAGGTCAAACGCGCCGCGCCCGGTGGCGAGGGTAACGTGCTCGATCCCTTCTCCGCCGCCGCCATGACGCGCTACCTCGCCGCCTTCGACCAGGCGTTCGAGAAATTCGCCGCGCCCATGCCGCGCGCGCAGTTCCACGATTCGTTCGAATACTACGCCGCCGAGTGGACGCCCGCGTTTTTCGAGAAATTCCTGGCCAACCGCCGCTACGACCTCCGCGACCAACTCCCCGCCTTCGCCGGCATGGGCGATGCGGACATAGTTTCCCGCGTCCGCGCGGACTACCGCGAGACGCTCAGCGAACTCCACCTCGCCTATCTTCAAGCCTGGCACGACTGGACGAAATCCCGCGGCGGCATCACCCGCAACCAGGCCCACGGCTCGCCGGGAAACCTGCTCGACCACTACGCCGTCTCCGAGATCCCTGAGACGGAAATCTTCCGGCACGTCGATGAAAACCAAATCCCCATGCTTCGGATCGCAGCGTCCGCCGCCCACACCAAGGGCGACAAACTCGTTAGCGCGGAAACTTTCACCTGGCTCGACGAACACTTCCAAGTCACCCCGGAAAAACTCAAGGAAGCCGCCGATTTCGTCTTCCTCGGCGGCGTGAACCACGTCTTCTTCCACGGCATCCCCTACTCGCCTGAAGACGCGCAGTGGCCCGGCTGGCTGTTCTACGCCTCCACCCACATGGGCCAGAACGGCGGCCTCTGGCGAGACCTATCCGCCTTCACCAGCTACCTCCAGCGCTGCCAGTCCATCCTCCAGGAAGGCGGAATCTCCTCCGACGTCCTGCTCTACTATCCGATCCACGACCTCTGGCATGACAACTCGGAAAAACTCCCGCTCTTCACCGTCCACAACCAGGACAAATGGCTCTGGCCCACCACGCTCTATCAGACATCCATGGAGCTTTGGAAAAACGGCGTCACCTTCGACTACGCCAGCGCCAACCTGCTTTCCCGCGCCACCGTGAAGGATGGGAAAATCCTCCTCGGCGGGAATGCCTACCGCGCCCTCGTCCTTCCCGGCTTGAAACGCCTGTCACCGCAGACCTTGGAAAAATTCCTCAACCTCGCCGCGCAGGGAGCCACCCTGATCGTCCAGGACGGATGGCCGGCCGACGTCCCGGGATTCCACAACCACCGAGAACGCCGCGATCAATTGTTAGCCGCCGTGGCGAAAGGCAACGGCAGCAAGACCATCCTCCAAGTCCCCGGCTCCATCCTCCCCGCGCTCACCGGGCTCGGCGTCCATCAGGAATCCATGACTGCCGCCGGGCTGCGCTTCGTCCGCCGCAGCCATGCGGAGGGCTATCACTATTTCATCGTCAACCGCTCCGGCAAGACCTTCGACGGCATCCTGCCGCTCGCCGTCCCGTTCCAAAGCGCCCTCATCCTCGATCCATGGCACCCCTCGGCAAACGGCACCGCCCTGCCAAAGGACTCCGGAATCCCGCTGCGCCTTGATCCTGGCCAATCCATCATCATCCGCACCTTCACCGACCGGAAAATCGACGGCAAACCGTGGACCACCGCACCCGCCAACCCGAATACCATCGCCATCGACGGCCCGTGGAAAATCGAGTTCCTTGACGGCGGCCCCGCCCTCCCCCCGCCTGCGGACAACATCAATCCCGGCTCATGGACCACCCTGCCCGACGCCGCGAACTTCTCCGGCAGCGCCCGCTACACCACCACCTTCGAGTCGCCGGAACTCCCCGCTTCCTGCCGGCTCGATCTCGGTAAAGTCGCCAACACCGCCCGCGTTTCCCTCAACGGCAAGGCCCTCGGCATTTCCTGGTGCGCTCCCCACGTTATCGACATTTCGGAATCCCTCCAACCCGGCAAAAACCTGCTGGAAATCGAAGTCACCAACCTCGCCGCCAACCGCATCGCCGACCTCGACCGCCGCAAGGTGCCGTGGAAGCAGTTCCACGAGATCAACTTCGTGAACATCGACTACAAGCCCTTCGACGCCTCCGCTTGGCCCGCGCTCGACTCCGGCCTGCTCGGGCCGGTCCGGCTGCTTGTCCCGGCGAATCCTTGACCCTCGCCCGCGCGGCGGTGATGCTGCCGCCGTGCGTTCGATATTGATTACAGGTGGCAACGGCGGTGTCGGTCTCGGGATCGCCCGCTATTTCCTCGACCACGCCCCGCAAGCCCGCGTCTGGCTCGGCGTCCGGGCGAACCGCTCCCAGGCGGAAATCCTCGCCGAGGCATCCGCCGGGCGCTGCCAGCTCGTCGCCCTGGAAGTCACCGACCCCGAATCGTGGAAATCCGCCATCGACCACATCGTCGACACCGACGGCCGCCTCGACGTGCTGGTGAACAACGCCGGCATGCACCGCGACTGCCTGCTCGCCGCCATGCCGGACGAGGCGTGGCACTCGGTCATCGCCGCGAATCTCGACGCGGTCTTCCACGGCTGCCGCGCGGTCGTCACGCCGATGATGCGCCAGCGCTTCGGCCGGATTGTGAACATCGCCTCGCTTAGCGCCGTGCTGCCGCCCTTAGGCCAGACCAACTACGCCGCCGCCAAGGCAGGCGTGGTCGCCTTCAGCCAGACGCTGGCCAAGGAAGTCGCGCGCGCCGGCATCACCGTGAATTCCGTGCTGCCAGGCTACATCGACACCGAGGCGCTCGCCGG
>JBIHZT010000554.1:0-3035 GCA_044240265.1 Luteolibacter sp.
TGAACCGGCTGCCGTGGGTGGAAATCGCAAAAATCCAGAAGACCAACCTGGAAGATCCCGCCGCCGCCATCGCGACCATCCGCCATGCCTTGGAGAGCCAGGAATGGGAGATCAACGACGCGGCGTATTTCCTTTTCCGCCTGGCGGAACTTTACAACGAAGTGGAAGGCGACCGAGCTTCCGCTGTCGCGATCATGAACCAGGTGATCGAAAATTTTCCGGAAACCCGCCACTCGGCGAATGCCCGCAACAAGCTGCACGAATGGGAAGTGGCGGATGCCGCCGCTCAGGCAGGAGCGTGATTCCCGGTTGATTTTCAAACCACCCCGTCTGTCCAGGCAGCCTGCACGATGGGGAAGATCCGATCCAGCAGCCGGGCGTTCTGCGGGAGACATCCGTTGTTTCTGGCCGCGCTGGTCGCCGCCGGATGCGTGGCAGCCGCGGATTGGCAATGGTCCGCCGGCTTCGCTCTGGCGGGACTGCAGGGAGCGGCGGGCGGTGGGTTGAAATGCTGGCGCACGGGCTTGGCCTGGCTGGCGTGCGGCGGAATCGCAGTCGGAGTTTTCACCTGGCGGAGTGAGGCCAGAAAATCAGATGAGCAGGCATTGCTGAAATCCACCGGCGGCGAAATGCACGCCCGGGTGCTCAAAGACGGCAAAGGTGGCGGCGGCTACTGGGTCGCGCCGACGATCCTGCTCACTGGCCCGCGAACCGGGGCCAAAGTCTGGTGGGAAGGCCGGGGCGAGACTCCGGTGGCGGGCTCGCGGGTACGTGCGAGCGGAAATTTCAGCCCGCTGCCGGAGATGCGGAATCCGGGTGAGTTCGATCAGGCGGCGTGGCTCCGCAGCCAGGGTGTCGCGGCGGTTTTTGAAGCCGGCTGGGTGGAAAACGAGGTGGTCACCGGTCGCTGGCCCGCCCTTGGCGCGAGGCTGCGGCAGGGTTTCCGCGCGGCGGTGACGGCGGGACTGCCGGAGGCTTCCCAGGAAGCGATCGTGATCCGCGCGGTGGTCATCGGCGAGCAGCCACCGGATGCCGACGAGTTGGTGGCGGCATTCCGCAACAGCGGGACGCTGCACGCGTTTTCCGTGAGCGGGTTGCATGTGGCGATGGTGGGCAGCATCGGCTGGCTGTTGCTCAAGCTCGCCGGAATGCCGCGGCGGTGGGCGGTGGTGGTTTTGCTGCCATTGATTTTCAGCTACTCGTGGCTGACCGGTCACAGTCCGCCAGCAGAGCGTTCCGCGTGGATGGCGGCGGTATTTCTCGGAGCTTTCGTTTTCCGCAGGCGGCCGGATTTGCTCAACGCGCTGGGCGCGGTGCTGTTAGCGGCGATGTTGTGGGACGGGCGTTTGTTATTCCAGCCGGGCGTGCAGCTTTCCTACGGCGTGGTCGCGGCCATCGCGATCGGCACGGGCTGGGCGGAGCGGCTCTTTTCCTGGATGGCAAAACCGGAGCTGTATTTGCCGCTGGCGGTGATGACGCGGTGGCAGAAATGGTGGCTGAAATTCCGTCGCCATGTCGCGCAGTCGCTCGGCGTGTCGCTCGCGGCGGGCGTCGGCTCCACGCCGCTGACGGCATTTCACTTCGGGCTGGTCACGCCGATCTCCGTGCTCGCGGGGCTGTTTTTGATTCCGTTGGTTTTCATTTTGCTCAGTGCGGCGCTGTTTGCGGTGGCGCTCGGGTTTTTGTTTCCACCGGCGGCGAGGTTGGTGAATCAGGCGAATGGCTACGTGGCGAAAGGTTGCGTGCTGACCGCGGAGGGATTCGCGGCGGTGCCGGGCGGACATTTCCAGTTGAAGCAGGAAACGCAGCCGTTCTTGCGGATTTACGATCTGGAGCGCGGTGCCGGCGCGACCTGCTTCACCGATGGCGGCAGCGGCGCGGTGCTGCTGGATTGCGCTGATCCCTACGGTTTCAAGCGGCGGCTCGCGCCCTCGCTGCGGCGACAGGGAATCGCGCCGGACTCGGTGGTTTTAAGCCATCCGGACGGCAACCACCTCGGTGGCGGCGCGGCAGTCTGGCAGACATTCCCGATCCGCCAGGTCCTTCTGCCGGTCGAGCGGTCACGCAGCATGGCATTCCGCTCATGGGTGAACGAAGCCCCGCTGGCCGACGTGAAGACACGACAGACGGCAAACCATCATGAACTTCCGATGCCGGATGGCGCACGACTTGAAATCGTGCTCACCCCTGATCCTCATTCGCAAAACGCCTCCGCCGATGACCGCGTGGCGGTTTTCAGACTCCACTGGCGCGGCTGGAAACTGCTCTTCACCAGCGACTCCGGGATCAGCACGGAAACAGCATTGCTCGATGCGAAAAAGGACGTCGCCGCCGATGTGATCATCGCCGGCCGTCACCGCGACGATATTTCACTCACCGACCGCTTTCTCGATGCGGTAAAACCGCAGGTGATCGTGGCCTCGCACGCGGATTTCCCAATCGCCGAAAAACTGAAGCCGGAAACCGTCGCTTACTGGCGCTCCCGCAGCATCCAGGTGATGCATCAGGGCGAAACCGGCGCCGTCACCGTGCGGGTGGATGAAGCCGGAAACCTGCGGCTGGAAGGCTTCGTGGACAAGTCGGTCATCGTCCTCAAGCCCCGTTGAGCGGCTTGCGGCATCTCAGCCGGAACATCGATTTCCCCTCAGCCTCCCATTGCTGTTGGAAATCCGTCTTCGGATAGAAGAACGAATCCTCGGTCCACTCCAGCAGTTCGAACTTCCCGAACGTGGTGACTTTCTCCACCGCCCACTGGAAATACTCCTCGTGATCCGTCATGAAAAGAAACTCGCCGCCCGGCACCAGCACCCGGCGGACCGCTTCCAGAAACTCCGCCTGCACCAGCCGCCGCCGGTTGTGGCGCAGCTTCGGCCAGGGATCCGGGCACAGCAGGTGCAGCCGCGAAACCGCCTCGTCCGGCAGCAGCCACTCGACCACGTAGCGGCTGTCGAGCCGCAGGACGCGCGCGTTCTCCAGTCGCCGTCGCGTGCTTTTTTTACAAACCTTCCGCACCCGTCCGAGCAGGCGCTCGACTC
>JBIHZT010000555.1:0-3034 GCA_044240265.1 Luteolibacter sp.
GGACGAGAACAACCCGATCCTTCAGGAATTCTCGCTCCAAGGACGCCTCCAAGTCCAATACGCCGACGGTGACTCCGGCGGTCACTACGACATCGAGGACTTCAAGAACGGCAGCGACAAAAACGCGCAAACCGTCTGGGGCGATCATTTTGAAGCCCGCCGCGCCCGCCTCGGCATCAAGTCCAAGTGGTTCCAGAAATGGAAATTCGAAGGACAGATCGACGTCGATACCACGGATGGCGCCGACAATCTCTACCTCGACATCTACGACCTCTACCTCAGCTACACCGCAAGCGACGCACTCACCGTGACCGCCGGCAAGATGAAGGTGAAACTCGGCCGCGAGCAGGAAATCTCCTCCAAGGAAATCCTCACCTTCGAGCGCAGCCTGGCTGCCAATCTGTTCTTCCCGGGCGAACTCACCGGTGTCATGGCGAATGGCAAGGGGCTTTACGACTACTGGCTCTACGAACTGGGTGTCTACGCCAGCGACCGCAGTCGCGAATTTTCGGAATTCGACGCGGGTGCCGTCGTTCTTGGAAAAATCGGCTATGATTACTCCAGCCAGGCCAGCCTGGATTCCGCCGTCGCCTCGTTCCAATACATGTATAATTCGGACCCCGGCTACCAAGGCGAGGCGGAGGATGACAACTACTTCTCGAGTTCCTCACCGGTCTTCTCCAACAGCATCGGCCTGAACACCGACATCACCCAGGGCCGCTTCGGACTCACTGCGGATCTGCTTTATGGCTTCGGCTTTGATGGCGATGCGGAACAAAAAGGCGCCTCCAAGTCCATCGATCAATCCGACGTCTTCGGCATCAGCCTCATCCCGTCCTACTTCGTCGCGGACGGCCTGCAACTGGTCGGTCGCCTGCAATTGGCGACAAGCGCCGACGGAGATGGCCTGAGCCTGCCTGGTCGCTATGAAAAGTGGTCTCCAAGTGGTGACAATGATTCCACGGGCGACACCTATTTCTCCGCCTACGCCGGCTTCAACTACTACCTCTACGGCCACAAGCTCAAGATCATGAACGGCATCGAATACGCCACCCTCGGCGGTGGTGACTACGACGGCTACACGTTCCTCAGCGGCCTGCGTTTCTCCTTCTAAATCACCCGTTTGATCCAATAACCAACACTATTCCATGAAAGCCATTACCACACTATTCGCAGCCGCCGCCATGCTCTCCATGGCCAGCGCGCAGACCCTCAGCATCAAAGGCAGCGACACCCTCGGTGCCAAACTCGTCCCCCAACTTGCGGAAGCCTTCAAGGCCGCCGGCAACACGGGCGTGAAATTCGAGATCGCCGCGGAAGGCTCCACCACCGCATTCCCCGCACTTGCCAACGGCACCGCCCAGATCGGCATGTCCTCCCGCAAGGTCAAGGATGACGAACGCACAAGCTGCCGCACCAAGGGCGTTTACCTCAAGGAACACGCGATTTGCTACGACATGCTCGTCGTCATCGTGAACAAGAACTCCCCGGTTTCCAAACTCACGAAGGACCAGGTCGCCAAGATTTTCACCGGCCAGATCAAGGATTGGTCGGAAATCGGCGGCACTCCCGGCAAGATCTCGATCTACACCCGCAACACCTCCTCCGGCACCTACAAGGACTGGCAGAAGCTCGCCATGGGTGGTCGCGACTACCCGTCCAGCTCGCTGAAAATGGCGGGGAACGAGCAAATCGCCCAGGAAGTGGCCAAGAACAAGAATGGCATCGGCTACGTCGGCCTTGCCTACTCCAAGACCGCCGGCACCAAGCCGGTCGCCATCGACGGCGTCGAACCCGTCGCCGCCAACGCCAAAAAATACATCTATGCCCGCCAGAACTACCTCTACGCTCCTGACAAACCGAGCGCCGAGGCTGATGCGTTCATGCAATTCGTCGAGTCCCCCGCCGGTCAGGAAATCGTCCGCAAGGTCGGTTTCATCCCGACCAAGGACCTGTAAAACGCATTTTTGATTTTTGGTTGCTGTGTGAATGGGCATCGCAGGCTCGCTTGCGATGCTCATTTTCTTGTCTCTCCCCGCGTGGGAACCTACCACTTCACCCATCGCCCATGCCGCACGAAGAAACCGCTGAAAACCAGGCCCCCCATCGTTTCCAAAAACGCGGGTTCTCCTATGAGGGAGCGATCAAATATTTCTTCGCGTCCAATGCCGGACTGACCATCGTCATCCTGGTGCTCATCATCGTCTTCCTGCTCAAGGAAGGACTCGGATTCTTCCCCGGCTACCAGCGGGAACTCGAGGTTTACCGCGTCGCCGGCTTGGAATTCGTCGATATTTCCAGGAAAAATCTCACCGCCCAGGAGCAGCTCACCAGCGTTCTGAACCGCGCTTACTACGCCGAGATCAACGGCAAGTGCGCCAGGGAACTGCGCCGCAGCCAGGAAGCCAGCGCGCTCTTCAACGCCTACACCGACCAAACCGGCCCCACCCGCGACCTCGTCCTCAACAACACCCAGGAAGGCGGGAATCCGGATTCACAAATCCTCGCATCGCTTCGGGAGAATTTCGCCAAACAGAAGGCCAAGGCTCTCGACGCCCTGCCCGCAACGCCCCACCTCACCGCCCGTGAGCGCCAGGATCTGATCGAATCCATCCGCACCCGCGCCGTGGACTCCACCGAGGATCCCCCACTCGTCACCGCCCTCGCCGAAGAGTTCGCCGCCGCCCAGCAGAAACATGCGGAACCGCTGCAAGGCATGCGCGCCACCATCGACGCCTTCGAGTCGTCCGGCTCAGAGCTCAGCGCACTCGTCTCGGAAATGACCGAAAGCGTTACCGTCACCAAGGAAAAGATCCAGGACGCGGACATCCTCGAACAAGACCGCAAGACCCTGCTCGCCGCCGCCGCCAGCGCCAAGGACCCCACCGAACGCGAAAAACTCATCTCCGAGGCCAAAGCCTCCCTCGCCGACAAACCCGATATCGACGGCCCCATCCAAACCCTTCTCGAACGCCGGCCTGCCTGCATCAGCGTCCACAACACCCTCAAATCCACCGCCGCCGGCATCGTCGGA
>JBIHZT010000556.1:0-3028 GCA_044240265.1 Luteolibacter sp.
TGGACCATGGGGGGCGAAAGGTGGGGGCTGGGTGGAGACGGGGCGACTTTTCCCGGGCGGTTCTTTCGCGGTTCATGGGCATGCGCTCTCGGCGAGAGCGCGCCACCTTGGCGGGCGGGATGAATCCCGCGATCCGTGGTAGTGGTGGGCGCAATGCTTTGATTCCGAATATCTTATTCGTGTTTATTCGCGCGGATTCGCGGTTTCCACGATGAAAGTTGCCCGGATATACCAAAAAAATCTAGGATGAAGGCGGAGTCCGGGTTATTTGTCAGGCTCACGAGTCGTTTGAGTTCCGGGATATGAATCTGATGTACCAACCGCTGGAGATGGGGAACCATGACGACGGGCACTCGCAACCGGCATGGGTGGCGGAGCAGATTTCCCTGTTCACTGCGGCCATCGGGGTGAAGGTCCGCTTCGCTCCGCTGGGTGAGACGGAACGGCCCGATGTTTTGTCGGAGATTTGCGATGTGTTCCGGTCCGGAGACAGCCAGCGGCAAGCCGCCTGTCAATCCTGGCATGAATGCCAAGCGGAGACGTTCCGGCAGTCACG
The DNA here is from genome assembly GCA_044240265.1 of Luteolibacter sp. Lineage (GTDB taxonomy): Bacteria > Verrucomicrobiota > Verrucomicrobiia > Verrucomicrobiales > Akkermansiaceae > Luteolibacter. Next base: position 557 of record JBIHZT010000556.1, read on the forward strand.
CCGGGCGATCCGGCTCAGGTGTCCGATGCTGCTGGATCATCTGTGGGCACCGGTGTCAAAGGGCGTGGAACTTTACGGTTTCCTTTATAGCGAGCCGGTGATGCTGGACGGCCGGCCTGACGGGCATGGGGGCGGGACGGATGCCTCACTTCAGTCAGGCGATGGGACGCGGGAGGTGCCGGCATCGGCTCGTGGCAGGGCGGGGATCTATCAGAGAATCCTCCGGATCAAGTCCGCCCGGAGCGATGGGCTTCTGCTTCTGTTGGAGCTGATGGGCCAGCGGCTGGGGGCGCGCTTTCATCAGGAAAATCGGCTGCCGGCGGCGAGTTCTCCCGCCGAGGCGCTGGTCCGCAGGGCGGAAGCGGTTCTCTTCAGCTGCTATCACGAGGACGTTTCGACACGCGACATCGCGGAAGGGCTTCATGTTTCCGAATCCCACCTGTGCCACGCATTCCGGGAGGTGACCGGCGGCACCCTGCGCGAGTCTCTCAACGAACTGCGTTTCGCCGAGGCCTGCCGACTGCTGAAGGAGCACCCGCATCTGACGGTGGGCGAGGTGGCGTTCGCGGCGGGGTTCCAGTCCCTTTCGCGGTTCAGCGAGCAGTTCCGCCGTCGGAAACTGCCGAGCCCGGGGAAATGGCGGCAGTTACAGGAGTGAGAGGGAGAGTGATTTTGGATTTTGGATTCTGGATGGGCAGGGGAAGATTTCGGAAGGGTGGCGCGCTACCGCCGGGAGCGCAGCCAAAGTGGGGAGAAAGGGTAGTCCAAGGAGAGCCGGAAGGTCTGCACTGGAGGCAGGGCTTTCGCGTTCCTTTGGCTGCTGCCCCGGCGGTGCAGCGCCACCTTTGAGCTGCTGGGTGGTGAAGCTGCAACCTGCCCTTCTCACGGCAGGCCGGAGAGGCGCAGGGTCATCATGCGGCGGGAATGGGCGGTCATGCTCACGGAATCCTGGACTCGGGTGATTTGACGTCCGGCGACTACCGGGTCTTGCACGATGGTTCCGTCCGAATCCATTCTCACCCACGCAGCAGTGCCGGCCTTTTGGGCGATCCGGGTCCAGTTGACGAGGTCTTCTGTGGCCAACACTTCGTAAAGCACTTCGGCAGGTGTCGGGTCGGGGAGGTCGATGACCAGCACCAGGCGGTCGGCGGCGACATCGAGTTCGGGATCGGGCATGCCGACGGGACCGTCGTCGCCCAGGCTGGATGTGGGATTCCGACCCAAGGCGTATTCCGCGAAGTTCACGTTTCCATCCTGGTCGAAGTCAAACGCGTCCGCAGCATCTCCGGAGTCGCTTGAGGTTCCGAAATGATCCAGCCGCCATTGTTCGATCACGGTGAGCACCGGCGCGGGCAGCGTTTTCACCGCCAGGCTCTTGGAAAGTTTCGACTCGTTGCCCGCCGCGTCCAAGGCCGAGACTTGGTAGCTGTATTTCATCGAGGGCTTCAATCCGGCATCCGTGAATCCGGTCGAACCGGCGGCGCCGACTTTCCGTCCATTTCGATAGATCCAGTATTCCGTGACCCCCACATTGTCCGTCGCCGCCTTCCAGGCGAGGGTAACCTCCCACGCCGTCTTCGTGATTGCGCTCAGTTTCTGCGGGATCGATGGTGGTAAGGATTCCGGTAAGGGGCCCGTGAGGATGGCGATGACATCGCTCATTTTCGATTTCAAGCCGGCACCATCGATCGCGATGACATGGTAACGGTAGGTGGTCAGCGCGGCCAGCCCGGTATCAAGAAACTCCGTGCCCGGAGTGTCCGCGCACAGCACGCCATCCCGATAGACTTGATAGCAGTCCACGCCGATGTTGTCGCTCGCGGGGTTCCAAGTCACCCGAACGCTGTTCCAAGTGACGAGAGCCGCCGCCACGCCTGGTGGAGTTGTCGGGGGCTCGGTGTCGTGCCAGTAGGTTTCGTAGGCCCCCATGTCCGACGCAGCTCCTTGCGGCCGCGGTTGGCCGAGAATGTCAGTCGTCACCTCGGGCAGCGTCATGCCTGCATCGACCACGGGGCTTGTGGTGCAGGTGGAGTAATCGTCCGTAGTCGTCAGATTGAATCGAGGATCCGCGCTGATACTGTGCAGGTCGAATCCGGTGGCCGCACGCCAGGTTTCAAGGCTGGAATAGGTTTGTATGCCATTACTCAGCTTGAGGATACCGTCGGGGCGGAAAAAGCAGTTGTAGTCGCTGGTATTTCCCTCTGTGTCACCGCCGTTGTCTTGCGGAATGATTAGATCTTTAGCGTTGGTGCTGCCGGACACGATGTTGTCGAACACCCGGTTGTTCTTCAGGGTGCATCCTTCGCGCGGAACACCTCCCAACGCGATGCCCATCATATCAGTCGTGCCTACGACCGTGTTATTGAAGCAGCGCGTGTCATTGGAGCCGGAAATATAAATTCCTGTTTCACGGGTTATTATAACAAGGTTGTTATAAATTAACGAATTGTCGCTGACTTCCAAAAAAATGGC
>JBIHZT010000557.1:0-3027 GCA_044240265.1 Luteolibacter sp.
CCCTCGAACAGGTTTTTCTCCACGGTGTGAATGGTGCGGTTGACGAGATCGCTCCGATCATAAAGCGCCTTGATGCTGACTCCGGCAGGAAGTTTTTCCTGAATTTGCTCAAGTTTCGCGCGGACGGATTGGGCGACGAGGCGGGTGTTGCCTCCAGCAAGCATGATGGAGGCACCCACGAGCGCCTCTTCGCCTTCGTGAGTGCTCGCACCCGTGCGGTAGGACGAGCCAATCGCAACGGTCGCCACGTCACTCACCACAATAGGGCGGACGCCCGCCCCGAACTTCAATGGCAGGCGGGCTATCTCATCCGCAGTTGTCACGCGAGTGGGCGCACGAACGATAAGCTGTTCTCCGCCAATCTCCACGTAGCCGCCACCGGCGTTGAGGGTATTCTGGCTGATGATTTCAGCGAGGGCATCGAGCGATAGACCGGCGGCTGCGAGCTTCGAGGGATCAGGTTGGATGACGATCTGCCGCTCGAAGCCGCCGCTGGTATTCACTTCGGCGACACCCGGCGTTCCGCGAAGCAGGGGTTTGACCGTGTATTCCTGGATCAGACGCAGCGCCATGAGCTGTTGCTCACGGGTGGCTGGCTTGTCCTTGGCATCGGGTGTGTAATCGAGGCTGTAGTAGAAAATTTCCCCCAGACCTGTGGCAATGGGAGCAAGCTTCGGTGAGATCCCTTCCGGAAGATCATCCAGCACGCCTTGCAGGCGTTCCGTGACCAACTGACGCGTGCGATACAAGTCCACTCCATCCTTGAAAGTCATGGTGACTTGGGAGAGGCCGAACTTGGAGAGCGAGCGCAGCTCCACCATATCCGGCAGTCCGGCCATTTCGCTTTCGATGGGGAAAGTGACCAGCTTTTCGACTTCCTCCGGTGCGAGCGCAGGCACGGCGGTGTTGATCTGGACCTGGGGGTTGGTGATGTCGGGAACCGCATCAATGGGCAGACGCAACATCGCCCAGATCCCAACACCGACCAGGACGAGGGTGGCGAGCAGCACCGCCACGCGTTGGCGCATGACGAAATCCAATAGGTGATTCAACATGATGTGTTAGTGTCCACAGGTGCAGGCTTTTCCTCCGCGGAGCACTTGAAGCTCCGCCATCCACAGCGACATGACAGGTGTCGTCACAATCTGATCGCCCGCGTACAGGCCGTCGGTGATTTCCGTGAACTTGTCGTCCGTAGCTCCGGTCTTGACCTGGGTGCGGACGAAGAAATCCCCGTTCACCGCGTAAACAAACGAACCCTCCGCCGTCTTGAGCAAAGCGGCTGAAGGGACAGCCGCCACGGCATCTCCGGCCGGCAGGCGAAGCACGGCCTTGAGCGGCTCACCTGCCATGAGTTTCTCCGCAGAGGTTACGGTGATTTCGGAATCGCCCATGACACCGAGCGGGTTTGCTTCGATCTTTTCGACCGTGCCCATAAATGTGGTATCGCAATGGAACTCCACCTCCATGCCCGTGCGAATGGCTTTGGCCTGTTCGGGAGTAACCCAGCCGGTCGCAGTGTTCTGCGTTTCCGCCGAGACATTCAGGGTGACTACCGGGGTGATTTTTTCCTCCCCGACATCCTCGACTTTCAGACCGATGGCCTTGCTCATTGCCTCCGTGAGTGAAAGCCCCTGTCCTTTTTTAAATTGAGCTCCGTTTTCCGCGGGCGAGGCCGGTGGTTTTTCGGCCGCGCCTTTTGATTCGAGGCACGACGTGTTGAGCGTGGCGACGGTGATCGCTCCGATGAGCGGGATGAATGTTGGAAATTTCATGACGGTAAAATTGATTGGTTATTTGTTAGTTGGGGCAGACGTGCCCACGAGCTGTTCGAGTTCGAGCGAGGCGCGGAGCACTTCAAGGCGTGTGGCGTTGATGGCTTCGGTGGCTTCGAGATACTTGTCCTGCATTTCAAGATAGGTGCTCAACGGAACGGCACCGAGCCGGTAGTGGCGGTCTGCGAGTTTGGCGGCATCCGCGAACGACGCGAGTGCATCGGCTTTCCAGGAATCGAGACGTTTTTGTTGAGTGCCAAGCAACAGCCATGATTCGGTGACCTCACGCTCCACTTCGCGCATGGTCGCCTGCAATGAGGCTTCGGCCTGCATTCGTCGGGCGAGACTCGCATTCACCGCCGCGCGGCCGTTGTCCCATACAGGTAGTGGAACTGAGAGGGATAGTCCGATGACCGTCTCGCGATCTCCCGCCCGTTCCTGTGAGACACTCGGTCCGACGGTGAACGTGGGATAGCGTTCGTTCTCCGCCAATGAAACCTTCAGGCCCTGTTGTTCCAACTCGGAACGGCGAACGCGCAGATCAAAGTTGTTGGCCGCAGCTTTGTTGAGCATCCCGGTCAGCGCCGGGATCTTCGGCGCGGGAAACTCGGTGCGACGCACTTGCAACGGCGAATCCGCCCGACGACCCATCAGTTGGTTGAGTTCCAGCAGGGCTTTCTGCATTTCCACCGCAGACTCGCCGGCCTTGCGTTGGATGGTGACTTCGGCAGCCTCAATGATTTTCACCTCCAGCATCGGAGCGACACCACCTGGATCGCGCTGCACGATCACATCTCTCACTGCGGTGAAGCGGTCAGCGACTTCCGCCGCCGTAGCAGCGTTTTCCTGCTGGGTGGCAAGCGCGTAGGCGAGAACCTTCACGCGTGCCGCGAGATAGGCGCGGAAACGCTTCAGGCCGAGCTCTGCGAGCGCGATGTCGCGGTCGGCGATGGCCTTGCGAAGGCCGAGGCGTCCACGCCACTCGATGGGTTGGGCAAGAGTTACCGAATAGGCAACCCCCTCCGCTTTGGCGTCGCTACCACTCACGCGCTTGTGTCCGAGATCGAGATCGAGCTGTGGATTGGCGAATTTTCCGGCGGTGGTGCGGCCCGCCTTGGCAACCGCGATTTCCGCTTCATAGAGCTTGATCTCAGGATTGCGGGCCAAAGTCTGGCTCACGAGGTTCTCAATGGTAAGCGGGACCGGGACGGGTTCGGCCTGGATTGCCGAAATTCCAAAAAATGCGATGATG
>JBIHZT010000064.1:0-10670 GCA_044240265.1 Luteolibacter sp.
TGAGTTTGTGCAGAGCGATGCCGCGCTCGATGACGGGATGTGGGTCGTTCTTGCCCATGTGCCAGTACATCTCCTTGTCCATCAGCCAGAAGGCGAGCGTCTTGTCGCCGACGAGCGCCTGGTCGTGGCTCTCCGCATAGGCGATGGTGGCCTCGCCAAAACGGCGGTTGGCGAGGATGCCCCAGAGCTCGCCCATGTCCCAGTCCTCGTCGCGGCTGTGTTTGAGAAGCTTGATCCAGTAGTCGGGGATACCCATGGCGAGGCGATAGGAAAAACCGAGCCCGCCGTCCTCGATGGGGCGGCAGAGGCCGGGCATGCCGGACATGTCCTCGGCGATGGCGATGGCTCCGGGTTTGATTTCCTGGATGAGCCTGGAGGCGAGTTTCAGATAGAGAATCGCCGCGTCATCAGCGTCGTCGCCGAAGTAGTCGTCGTAATTGCCGAAGGATTTCATCCCGCGGGAGTGATAGAGCATGGAGGTGACGCCATCGAAGCGGAAGCCGTCGAAACGGAATTCCTCCAGCCAGTAGCGGACGTTGGATAGGAGGAACTGCCGGACTTCCGGGCGGGCGTAGTCGAAGCACTTGGAGTCCCACGCCGGGTGGTCGCCGAGCGGGCCGTCGTGGAAATACTGGTGGCCGGAGCCGTCGAAGTTGTTGAGTCCCTCCGCCATGTTTTTCACGGCGTGCGAGTGGACGACGTCTAGCAGCACGGCGAGCCCGAGGCCGTGGGCGGTGTCGATGAGGTATTTCAAATCCTCCGGCGTGCCGAAGCGCGAGCAGGGCGCGAAGAACGAGGAGACATGATAACCGAAAGATCCATAGTAAGGATGTTCCTGCACGGCCATGAGCTGGACGGTGTTATAACCGGCCTTGACGACGCGGGGCAAAACGCTGTCCGCAAACTCCCGGTAGGTGTGAACGCGCGGTTCCTCACCGGCCATGCCGACGTGGGATTCGTAGATGAGCGGTGCTTTGATAGACGCGGGATCAAACTCGTGTTTCCAAACGTGCGGCTGCGGGGTGTGCCAGATTTGACCGCAGTAGTCGTGCGTGGTGGGATCCTGCACGGCACGGCGGATGCAGGCGGGTATGCGGTCGCGGCGCGAGCCGTCGGCACCGGTGATGTGGAGCTTGACCTTTTGGCCGTGGGCGAGCGTGTCGCCGGGTAGTTCGAGTTTCCAAACGCCGCTGTTGGATGAAGCGAGAGGATGGGATTCGCGGTTCCAGTTATTGAAATCGCCGATGAGCGAGACGGCCTGCGCACCCGGCGCCCACTCGCGGATGGTCCAGGTGTTGGCCGCCGGGTGGAAGTGGATGCCGACGTATTTATGACCGGTGGCGTAGGCGGCGAGGGTTTTCGAGCCGGCTTGAATTTCGGCAAGCGCTTCGGAAAACTGATGCATCCGGCGCTCGATGGCACCTTGGTGCGGGGTGAGCCAGGGATCGTCGAGGACAAGCTTGGGGGTCTGTGTCATTGCTGGTGAAGATGGCGGGTCAGCTTGGCATCGGGAAGCGAAATTCTTCGGGACCGCGAGTGTCTCGACTCGCCTGCGAAAGGGTGACAAGGGGAGGTGGCGTCCGCCGCTTGAACTTTGGCTATTCTTTCGCGGGCGAGTCTGGAGACACGCGGTCCGGCCGGGGCGTGGCGCTGCTCCATGGCCAGTCTTCGGGGGGGTGGCAGAGGCCGGCTTTCACGGGATTGTTCCGGATGTAGGCCCGCGCGTCGGCGAGGTGGTCGAGATCGCGGATGTAGCGGTCGAAGTAATCGGGGGCCCACAAAACGCCATGGGTTTTGTGGGATTCATTGATTTTCCGGGCAGTGAAGGTTTTCCATGACCGCACGATTTCTCCGAGAGTGGTGCCGAAACAACAATGGATCAGGACATGCACGTGATTGGGCATCACGCACCATTCCATCAGCCGATAGCGCTCGCCGTCGAAATGCAGGAAGGCTGTTTGGACGATTTCCGCACACGCGGGATCCCGCAGGACGCAACTGCCGTGACCGGCGTCTTCGTAGCGGGCGATGCGTTTTGCCAGCGCCTGGTCGTTTTTCGTCGGATCGCATTCCAACTCCTTTTTCCAACCGGCGATGACTTGTGCGGGCATGGCGTCTGCGAGACGGAACGTGAGCGCTTGGATCTCTCCGGCCGCGTCCAAGTGAGGGAGGTATCCCCGCGAGTGCCAACCCTTGTGCCGGAATGGTTCTGCCATGCGGCCTTGTAGCGAACACCGGCTGGGAACGCGAGTCTCCAGACTCGCAGGCGAATGATATGCCAAAGAGAGGAGGCATACGCCGCTGTTCTTTGACGGTCCATTCTCAGGCGAGTCTGGAGACTCGCGGTCCGGCGGGTTTAATTCCGCATCTGGAATTTTCCGGACTTTGATCTACCTTCGGCGCATGAAAATCCTCCTCATCCCACTTATCGCGCTTTGCAGCGTGGTTTCCACTGCTGCTGATTTCGCGGATCTGATGAAATCCGGTGACGCGAATGACGCGAAGTTCCAGTGCGACGAGGCGCTGAAATACTACCTGCCGGCCGAAAAACTTGAGCCGAAAAACGCCGACCTGCTCGTGAAAATCGCCCGCCAGTATGCGCTCCGCATGGCCGACTTGCCGACGGACGCGGACAAGCTCGCTTCCGGTCGCAAGGCGCTGGCCTACGCCGAGCGGGCGGTCGCGGCGGCTCCTAACGAGTGCGACCCGCATCTCAGCGTGGCGATCTGTCTTGGCAAAATCACCCCTTATCTCGGCAACCGGGAAACCGTCGAGGTCTCGCGGAAAATCAAGATCGCCGCGGAAAAGGCGGTGAAGCTGAATCCGAAAAACGACTACGCCTGGCACCTGCTGGGCCGCTGGCATCAGTCGCTGGCTAACATCGGCGGCGCGACCCGCGCGCTGGCGGGTATCATCTACGGCGGCCTGCCCGCCGCTTCCAACGAGACCGCGGTGGAGTGTTTCCGGAAAGCCATCGCCCTCAATCCCAAGCGCCTCGTCCATGTGGTGGAGCTCGGCCGGACTTACGGCATGATGGGCCGCAAGGATGAGGCGAGGCGTTATTTGCAAACCGGACTTGCCATGCCGAACCAGGACAAGGACGACCCGGAAACCAAGCAACGCGGCAGGGCGTCGCTCAAGCAGATTTCCTAAGCGGCGGCCGCCCTGTCAGTGGAAAATTTCCAGGTGATTCCACCATACACATCAGCCGAAGCGGGTATCTTGCACGGATGCCTACCACACCCGCTCTCAACGAAATGGAATCGCTGCGCAACCACATCTCCCAGCTGGCCTCACTGCCCGAATCCACAGCTCCAACCGTCAGCGCCTACCTGGATCTCTACAAATCCAAAGACTACCTGAAATCGAAACTCGCTCTCTGGGCGGTGGCCGCCCGCTCCACGCTGGGACCGCAGGCACGGGGTTTGTTCGACCATGCGCGACACGATGTGGAGAGGGTCATTTCCGAAGATTGGCCGGAAGGAATCGGCAGCGTGGCCGTCTTCAGCCGCCACGGGGAAGATCCTTTCAACCTGGTCATTCCCTTCAGCGTCTCGCTGGACCTGCATTTCGACACCGCGGCGCGGCCGGCGATCTTTCCGCTGGTGCAGCTGAAGGACCGTTTTCACCGCTTTGTCGTCGTCATCGCCACGGACGACGCGTCGCGGATTTTCGAGGTCACACTGGGAGCGGTTAGTGAGTCGATCCTCACGCAGCGCCCGGATCTGGGCGGCAGGCTCGGGCGCGAGTGGGGGCGCGAGCACTTCCACCAGCGCAAGCGCGAGAACGACCACAAGTTCCACCGCGACCAAGTGACCATCATCACCAAGCTGATGTCCCGGCGCGGGCACAATCACTTGATTCTGGGAGGAAATCCGCGCCATGTGGCCGGCTTGCGGGACGTCCTGCCCAAGCACATCAGCGCACGCGTCGTTGGCGAGTTGTTGAAAACGCCGTCCGGCGGGGACTACTCCATGGTGCTCGAGCAGGCGATCGACACCTTTGTGGAAGTGGAGCGGGCGGAATCCCGCGACACGGTGAGCCGCTTGCACGAGCAGGTCCGCCGCGGCGGGTTGGCGGTGGTCGGGGTGGCTCACTCGCGCGATGCCATCCTCGGCGGCTATGCGGCGGAACTGGTGATTTCCGAGGAGCTTCTTCAATCCGAACGGGAGGAACTCACCCGCCTCGCGACCGAGCGGAATCTTGCCATCGAAGTCTGTGAGGGCGACGAGCTGCTAGCCACTCAGGGCGGAGTCGGCTGCCTGCTCCGATACCGGCCGGAGTTCCTGCCGGATGAGGCGGTGGCGGTTTGAAATCACCGGCGACCTGACACAGAAATGTGATGCCAAAGGAGCGTGCTCAAGGCGAGTCGGCCGCCTCCGGAAGCCTGGATTTCCCAAGCGTCCGAGAATCACAGCTTGCGCCCGGTGCCGAATGGGTTCATCACTTTCTGAGAGAAAATCCGCGGTCGGGTTCGCCCGGAATTGGAATCAATCCTGCCGGATGATCATTCCGTCCGCTTGTGCGATGGAGGTGACATCCTCCTCACTTCATTTCTATAGATCAACATGCCATCTCATAAAATCACACCACACAAAACCGACATCGCCGCATTGGAACCCTTTGACGGACTCGGGATGGAGCGGGTGTTCGTGGTCACCGAGCTGAGGCAGGCGGAAATCGCGCTCGACGAGTTGATGCAGGCCCGCCAAGTGGGCTTCGACACCGAGTCCAAGCCGACCTTCCACAAAGGCCAGGTGTCCGAGGGGCCCCACGTCCTGCAGTTCGCCACCACGGAGAAGGCATTCATTTTCCAGTCGCACTGCGTCGAGAGCCACCCGGCGATCATGGAGTTGCTCCGCTCGACGGAGCTGATGAAAATCGGTTTCGGCCTGGGCGGGGATCTCCATCAGATTTCCAACCGCTTCGGAATCCAGCCCGGTTCGATCGTGGATCTCGACCGCTCGTTCAAGCAGCTTGGCTACCGGAACGCCGTTGGCGCGAAGTCGGCGGTGGCCATGCTTTTCAACCGCAGGTTTTTGAAATCCAAATCCGTCACCACATCGAACTGGGCGATGAAGGAGCTGACCGAGCGACAGCTCCTGTATGCGGCGAACGACGCTTACGCGGCGCTCAAGGTGTTCCACGCGCTGCAGGAAGCGGAGAAGTGAGGTTCAGTCGGGTTCCTTGAACAAGTCGAGAAAGCGGTCTTCATAATCGTGGAACACCTTGAGCCGGTCGAGTTCCTGCTTAAGTGCGTAGGCTTGTGAGCGGTCCTTGGCGGCGTTTTCAAAGAGCTCTTCCAGCCGCTGCTTGTCGCGGGAAGCCAGGCGGAATACGGTTTCCTCGGTCTCCGCCTCCGATTCCGGGGCTTCCAGCCTGAGAGCCTGCGCGGCCGGATTCTCGACGGAGTTTTCCAGATGATGGAGAAATTCCGCGAGGCCCTGCTCCACCTGCTTGGACTGGGCTTGCAGCTCCTTGAAATCGAGGGTGACCCCGGTCATCGCGGCGAAAATCCGGAGCACCTCGAGCGAGGCTTTCGGGAACGGGAACTGGGAAAAGACGCTGGGAATCTCGCCTAGCAGACAACCGCCGGACATGCCCCGCTCGGCGGCGATTCCCAGCAGCACGCCGTTGAGGCCGCTGATCTGGCCCTCCTCCATCGGCCGCACTTTGAGACGTTCGAACTCCGCCAGGCTTTCGGCATCGATGGCCGCGCCGAAGACGTGCGACTCCTGCTCCGGGCGCATCTGGGTGCCCATTGCGGCGAAGGTGAAGACCCGCTTCACGCCGAGGTGCTCGGCATGGCCGATGAGTTGCGAGCAGAACGCCCCGCCCTTGGCCGGCGGCTGTGCCTCGCCGATGAAGACGATGAGATCGTGCCGCTTCCCGGGATCATGCCACAGGAAGAGCCGGCTGCGCGGCAGTCGCCCGGTTTTGATCAGGCCGTCCTTCACCTCCACCCGCTCGAGATCGAAAAACTCGCGCGCAGGGAACTCGGCCAGCAGATGCATACCAAGCTTGGCCATCAGATAGTAGCCGGCGCTGAGCGCCACCGCGCCCATTCCGGGCCACGCGGCGACCAGCCAGGGGTCGTTGAGATATTGTTCCTTTTCCATTCTGCGGCGCTCATCCGGTCCGTGAAGAATCCGATGACACCCTACCTCCAGTTAGGGATTCAGTTTCCGTTGAGAAAACGTTTTTCGAGTTCGGGCAGAGGGATGCTGGTCAGATCCCCAGGCACGGTTTCCGCCAGGCATTTCCGCGCGGCGGCGGGCAGCGCCTTGACCAGGCTTGGTAGCACGGTCTGCGGAAAAACGAGACGCCATGCCGGGCTGCCCGCCGACGTGACGATCTCGCCGATCTTCGAGGCGACGCGCTCCAGCGCTTGCTTTTCCAGTTCCGACTTGAGGTTGTGTTCCTCGCCGTAGGACATGCCGCCGAGGCGATCGACCGAGCCGCTTTGCGGGAAGCGGCCGGCTTGGTCGGTGACCACCTCGCTGATTTGTTCAGGCCGCATTTCCACGATGCCGCCGGGGTATTCAAACAGATGGGCCTTCTGCTGCGGGTCATCTCCCGCGTCACGGAATTTCACGGGTCTAACCCGTCCAAGATTGGCGATGACGATGAGCGTTTCCATAATGGTTTTGGTTATGATTCACCCTAAAGATGAACCGTTCCAAAGAACGCTGCAAGACATCAATTCACCGGCCGCGATTTTATAGTGCGGGGATTTCCCTGCCCGCCGCATTCAGGTAAGAGCGGACTTCCTCGCCGATGCCCTTGACCGATCCGCGGAATCTCCCGCGCTTGTCGAGCGGACCGGCGTCGTTGTGGCCGAACTGAATGATGACCAAGTCGCCGGCGAACCAGAACGCGGGCAGGTGGTTGGGCGCGACTTTTCCCCGGGCACGCCGCAGTCGTTGGGGCGCTCGTCTCCCGCCCGCAGCGGGAAGACGGTGAAAACCACAACCAGGGCGAAGAGTCTCATGTCTCAAATCAGCAGGCGGCGGGAGACGGCGGCCATCCGTCGAAAGGGTTGTTTTTCCGGCCGGAACTTGGGGCTTGGATCGGCGGGCGCGGGCCGTAGCATCCGCCACATGTCGGCCCTGAGCTTGGATCTCGTTATCATCGGAATTTATTTCGCCATCATCATCGGCATCGGTTGGCATTTCAGCCGCCGGAACCGGAATGTCTCTGACTTCGCGCTCGGCGGCCGGTCGATCCCGTGGTGGGCGGTGCTGGCGTCGATCCTCGCGTCCGAGATCAGTGCGGGCACGTTTTTCGGTTCGCCAGGCGAGGGATTCCGGCTGCGGAACTACACATACGCGCAGTTGATGGTCGGCTACCTGCTGGCCCGACTGGTGGTGAGCGCGGTGTTCATCCCGGCATTCTACAAGCACAACGTGGTGAGCATTTACGAGTTTCTGGAGCTCCGCTTCGGGCCGCGCACGCGCAGCATGGCGAGTGTGATTTTCCTGATCACCCGCTCGCTGGCCAGCGGCGCGCGCCTGTGGGTGCCGACCTTGCTGGTGGTGGTGATCTGGAATCAGCTCAATCCGGAGCGCCCGCTCGGGACTTGGGAGCAATTCTGGGTGACCGGCGGCGCGCTGGTGCTCATCAGCGTTCTAACGGCAGGCTATACGGCCGTCGGCGGAATCAAGGCGGTGATCTGGACGGACGTGCTGCAGATCGCGGTGCTCTTCGGCGCGCTGGGGTTTTCCGTATGGTATCTGCTAGGCCACATCCCCGGCGGCTGGGAGGGCGCGAAAATCCACCTCACGGGGCCGCATGACTTGAAGCTCTGGGAATGGCAGGGTGACGTGCCGCCGACCGCGGAATTCGTGGGCAAGTACGGAGCCACCTGGGGCGCGGTCAAGAGCGTGCTGGAAAGCGAGTTCACCGTGTGGGCCGCGCTGCTAGGCTCGCTCTTTGTGACGCTGGCGACTCACGGCACCGACCAGGACATGGTGCAGCGCATGCTCACGGCGAAAAACAAACGCCAGAGCGCGGTGGCCACCATCCTCTCCGGGCTGGCCGACATCCCGGTGACCTACGCGGTTCTAACCATCGGCATCCTGCTCTCCGTTTACTACGGTCATGTCGTCAACGACCCGTCGCTGCCGATGGCGGGCGGCAAGCCGGACAGCACGCGGATTTTCCCGTATTTCGTCATCGACATGATGCCCGGCGGCCTCCGCGGGCTGGTGATCGCCGGGGTGCTCGCCACCACGATGGGCTCGCTCGGCACGGCGATGAACGCACTGGCCACCAGCTACTCGCGGGATTTCCATTTCCGCTGGTTCAAGACCCCGGCGGACGAACAAGCGCGGGTGAGGATCATCAAGTGGAGCACGGTCGGCTTCGCGCTGGTGCTCATCGCAGTGGGGCTGGCGACGGCGTTTGTGAAAGCGCACAATCCAAGTCTCAGCATCATCGGCATCATCCTCGGCAGCTTCGGCTACACGTATGGCTCGCTGCTAGGGATCTTCATGGTCGCGCTGTTCACCCGCACGCGCGGCAATGAGGCTGGCAATGTCATCGCGATGGTGGCCGGGATGGTTGCGGTGGCGTACTTGAGCAATCTCCCCAACGATGTCTGGAAAATGGTGGCCGGCAGCCATCTCTACCAGAATTTCGAGTGGATGCCGGTGATTGAATTCCCGTGGCGCATCATGGCGGGCACGCTGGTGACCGTCGCCGTGGCGCTTTGTTTCAAGAGCCGCACGACCATGGCCGAGGCGGCCCGTTGACAGAAGATGCCGCCTTTCCGCGCCGCGGTCATGCGAGCGCCGGTTCCGCCAGTCCGGCGCGAACGAGCAGCGGCTCAAGCTCCGGATCGCGGCCCATGAAGCGGCGGTAGAGTTCGTCCGGCGGGACGGAATTCCCCTTGCTGAGGATGTGCTCGCGGAAGGCGGCCCCTGTCTCGGCGTTGAGCACGCCCTCTTCCTGGAAGCGGGTGAAGGCGTCGGCGTCGAGCACTTCCGCCCATTTGTAGGAATAGTAGCCGGCGGCGTAGCCGGTAGGGCTGCTGAAAAGATGGTTGAAGCGCCGCATCATCGAGGGAGAGGAAGTCTTGAGCGGCGCGAGATAGCCGGCGAGCACCTCGCGGTCCACGGCATCCAGGTCCTTGCCGAGATGGTCGGATAGATGGATGTGAAGCTCCAGATCCAGCTTTGCAAAGGCGAGCTGGCGCATGAAGGCGGAGGCGCTGAGGTAGTTTTTCGCGGCAATCATTTTCACGAAGAGCTCCTCGGGAATCGGCTCCTCGGTCTCGAAATGGCGGGCAAAAAGATCCAGCGATTCGCGGTCCCAACAGAAATTCTCCATGATCTGCGAGGGCAGCTCGACGAAGTCCCAGGGAACGTTCGTCCCGGCCAGCGATTTCACGGATACCTCGCTAAGCAGGCCATGGAGCAGGTGGCCGAACTCATGGAAAATTGTCTCCACCTCGCTGTGGGTGAGAAGCGCCGGCGTGCCATCCACCGGCGGACTCATGTTGCCGATGATCAGCCCGAGGTGGGGCTCGCCGAGCGCGCCGGTGTGCAGCGAGTTCATCCAGGCGCCGCCGCGTTTCGACTCGCGCGGATGCCAGTCGGCGTAGAATGAACCGAGATGGGCGGCGGTGTTCGAATCGTGGATTTCGTAGAATTTACACTCGGGGTGCCATGACTCGATTTTGGATTCTGAATTTTGAATTTTGGATGATGGAGAACCAGGCTCGATGAAAATGGTTTCGAGTTCGCGGATGGTGATGCCGAACAGGCGCGAAGCGATTTCAAACATGCCGGCCATCACGCCGTCGACCGGGAAATACGGCCGCAGCGCCTCCTCGTCGAAATCGTAGTTTTCCTGGCGCTGTTTCTCCGCCCAATAGGCGACTTCCCATGGCTCCAGCGCACCGACGGGCTGGCCGGATTTCGCGGCTTTGTATTGGGCGAGTTGTTTGTGCTCCGCGAGGAAGGCCGGGTGGATGCGGGCGTGGAGGTTCTCGATGAATTTGAGCGCCGTTCCGCCGGATTTCGCCATGCGGCGGAGGAGAGTGAGGTCGGCGAAATGCGGGTGGCCGAGGATTTCCGCTTTTTCGTGGCGGAGCTCGAGGATGCGCCAGACGAGCGCGGTGTTGTCGAACCCGCCGGTGGCACCGACCTTCGAGGATGCCTCCCACACTTGGCGGCGGATGTCGTCGTCGTGCAGGTGCTGCATGATCGGGAACATCGAGGGAAACTGGAGGGTGAAGCGCCAGGCGTTTTCGTGCCCCTTCGCACGGGCGTTCGCGGCGGCTCCGGCCTTGGCGGAATCCGGCAGGCCGGCGAGTTTCGCCTCGTCCGTGACGACGAGCTCCCACGCGTTCGTCGAGTCGAGCACGTGCTCGGAATACTCCTTGGTGATTTTGGAAAGCTCGGCCTCGATCGCGGCGATGCGTTCCTTTTGCGCGGGAGGAAGGTCCGCGCCGGAGTTGCGGAAGTCCGCCAGGGTTTCCTCGACGAAGCGTTTTTGAATCGGCGTCAGCATGGCGATTTCCGGTCTCTCGCCCGCCGCCTTGATCACGGTCCACAGCCGTTCGTTCAGGGCCAGTGACGAATAGAAATCCGTCACCTCCGGCAGCATCTTGCCAAGCGCCTCGCGTTGGGCGGGTGCGTCGCATACCGAGTCCAGATGGTTGAGGC
>JBIHZT010000123.1:0-8377 GCA_044240265.1 Luteolibacter sp.
AAAGAACCGCCCGGGCAAAGCCGCTCCGTCTCCACCCAGCCCCCACCTTTCGCCTCCCATGCTCCATGCGGACTGAAAGTCCGCGCTCCTCCGTCCCGCCCTGCGCCATTCGTAACGCTTCAAATATTGCCAAAGGATGAAGCATGGAGATGAAGCATGAAAATCTGAGGCCGTCCCTGAATCTACGGGAAAATTTCTTCACAGATGCCTGAAGATCCACTCATCCACGCTCTCAAAAGCAGTCATCCCGCAGATTCAGGGACGGCCACAGATTGAAATAGATCAAGAATCGTCCCGCTGTTCGGTGATCCCTATGGCCGGTTGGCAAGGCTCGTCCTGACTGCCTGAATCGTCACCATCATCCTTTCGCCTCCCATGGTCCATGCGGACAGCATGTCCGCGCTCCTCCCAAGGTGGCGCGCTCTCGCCGAGAGCGCATGCCCATGAACAGCGAAAGCACTGCCCGGGAAAAGCCGCCCCGGCTCCACCCGGCCCCCACCAGTCGCCTCCCATGCTCCATGCGGACTAAAGTTCCGCGCTCCCCTCAACCCTCAACTTCTTCTTCGCCAGCCACCCGCGGACCAAGTGGGTCAAAACCCCGCCCAATACAATCAGCGAAACCCCGGTGACCGCCCATTTTAAATTACCGTCCGCCACGCCCGCGGCACTCAGAACGACTCCGATGCCGATAACTCCCGTGCAGAGCATCGAGACCGGTAAATACAAAACAAATGGCGCGCGCAGAAATCCCAACAGATAATTTTGCAGAAACAGCGGGATCCCCGGCGTTAGCCTCAGTAACAATATCAGCTTTAGATAGTCGCCGCGCGGCAAATCGGGAATCTGAATCGAAGTCCTGACAAGCATTTTCTCCACCAGTCGCCGCGCCGGATACGCCGCCAGCCAGTAAGTCCATGTGAAATTCAAGGCCAGTGCCAGCAGACACAACGAGCACGCGACGACCGGCTTGTCCTGCCAAACCACTCCGGCCGTCGCCAGCAGGACACTCGTAGGAATCGGCAAGCCGGGCAGGACGACCAGCGCAGCAAACAAGGCCCAGGGGTTTTGCTTCAAATACACAAGCGCCGCGTCCCATCCAATTTTCAGATTCGCCAGATCCCCCCCCGTTTTCCAGGCGATCCAGCCAGCCAGCAGCCCGACCAGGAAAAGCCCCACCATCCCGACCCGCATCCACCGGTGGGCCAAAAGCTTGCGCGACAATTCCATCGGCGCGGACGCTCGCTTTTCCCAGTCGTTTTGGCAAGCACCGGAACAGCCAGCGGGAAGCAACCGGAATGGGTGGCCACCACGGAGCGGCGAATCAGAGGCCCGCCCCTCCTCGCCAAATCGACCACCACTCTCAGCCTCACCCCGCTGACAGAGACGACCCCTAAAACCCCCGGATTTCCAAGCCTCCGCGCCTCGCCGACGCCGGATTCCCGTTTGTTCATTTTTTCTTGAACAATGCATTGACCCACTCAATCTCCTCGCGTGAGTTACTGATGAAGTAGACCCACAAACCCATTTCCCGTGGCGACCTCACCAGCGCAACACACCCGCAACCAAGGGCGGCAGCATGCCCTGAGGGGATGTCGGTTTTTCGGTCATTCCATGTTTCGATGAATCAGCAAGAGTAGGAATAGCGCACCAAGCAGGATTCCACCAGCCTGACCGGCATCGCCTTGGCGACGCCTAGGCCGGGGGAACCCGCGAAAGGGGAGCGAACGGTAGAGACCAAGGGTGGCCGCTCCTACGTTTCTTGGGCCACACGTTCTCATCTCTTTCGCCTGCGCTCCCGGCGGTAGCGCCCTACCGAAACACCGAGCGGCGCAGTCGCAACCTAAGCACCTTTTACTCCTTCTCCCAAATCATGCGCCCACCCGTCCAACTGCAAAAGCTTGAAACCTTGATGGCAGCAATGGGTCGTCGGGTGAAAAGCTCCGGGCGCATCTACCTCACCGGCGGAGCGACCGCCCTGCTTCACGGATGGAGATCCATGACCGTGGATGTGGATCTCAAGGCAGACCCGGAACCCTCCGGATTCTTTGAGGCGATCGCCACGCTAAAGGACGAACTCTCAGTAAACATCGAGCTGGCAAGCCCTTCGGATTTCATCCCGGAACTCCCAAGCTGGAGGGAAAGAAGCATCTTCATCGCACGTCACGGCCTGATCGATTTCTACCATTACGACCCGTACAGCCAGGCTCTCTCCAAACTCGAAAGAGGCCATTCCCGCGATCTGACCGACGTGGATGCCATGCTTCAAGGAGGACTTATCCGGCGCGACCTACTGCTCAAACTCTATCTGGAAATCGAACCCATGCTCATCCGCTACCCTTCCCTCGACCCGGGGACCTTCCGTGAAGTCGTCGAGAGTTTCTGCAATCGCGAGTCAAACATCACCGGAAACACCCCATCATGAGTCCGAACCCCTCGGAACTCCTTCACGGGCTGCCTGGCGCGGAGCGCATTCTTGAGGGCCTGCAGGACTATCAGGAAAACCGCCTCACCATGGCCGCATGCCTCGTCCGCATGGCACGCCGCCGCCTTGGAAAGGCCGGGCTGCTGGAAGATTCCCCCCCCCGCGACGACGGAGCTGAACTCGACCTTTACCATCTGCTATCCCATGAAGGCAACCAGGCTCACAGCCGCTACAATGCCTTGGTCAGGGAACTTATCAGCTTCGAGCACGCATTGGATCATCGCCTCAAGGGTCGATGCTTCAGTGATTCAGCGCTGCGGTAGATCGGTAATAAAGCGAAACATCGAACATCGAACATCGAACATCGAACATCGAAAATCGAACATCGAACATCGAACATCGAACATCGAACATCGAACATCGAACATCGAACATCGAAGTGAAGAAATCCAGAGTCCCATCGTCCCGGCTCCGCGTCCCTTTGCGACCTCCGCGCCTTTGCGGTTCAATCTTTATCTGACCGAAGCACCGAAACACCTCTTCATTCTCCCCTCTTCGACCTCCAACCTCGCCCCATTGAATCCATTGAAGAATGGCGTAAAATCGCTCTATGAAATCACACCACCAACTTCATGAGATGCGGAGCCTGCGGATGCATCGCATCGTGGAGGAACGTTATCGGGAGGCCCCCGATGACGTCATTCGGTTCGGCTTGGAGAATCTCAAACGCTGGCAGCAGAGAGGGGTGGACTGCGATGATTTCAGGATTTGGGAGGAGATTCTCCGCTTCGTCCCGCAACGTCTGCCTGAAATCCTCAGCGGTTCGAACGAGGAAGCAGTCCGGCTGCGTCAGTCCTCTCCCTTCGCCGGCCTCATCCCGGAAGCATCCCGACAGCACATCCTCACAACCTCGCAATGAACGCCGAGCAACTGCGCCATATCCTGCGCGCGGCTGCCGCGGTCACTGGTGAGAGCGTCTTCGTCGTGATTGGCAGTCAGGCCATTCTCGGTTCCCATCCGGACGCACCACGTAGCCTCAGGAAATCCGTCGAGGGAGACACCTACCCGAAAAATCATCCGGAGAAGGCCATCGAGGTGGATGGCGCCATCGGCGAGCTATCACCGTTTCACCAGGAATTTGGTTACTATGCCCATGGTGTCGCTCCTGAAACCGCCACACTACCCGACGGGTGGGAACACCGCTTGGTTGATTTTCAAGTCAATGACTCGTCCGGAACGATCGGCCTCTGTCTCGAAAAACACGATCTCACGTTCAGCAAGCTGGCCGCAGGTCGGGAAAAAGACATTGAGTTCATCCGCGAATTGCTCAAACACCGGCTCATTAACCAGGGCAAAATCCTCCGCTTGATCGACTCCGAAAGAGACCTGGATCTCAAACAGCTATTGGTCCGTAACTGGACCATCGTCATGGCCGGAATACAATGAGGCAAACACCGAAACACCTCTTCATCTGCGGTTCAAACCTCTTCCCACCCGCACCGCCATCACTGAGCGACACTCCAACTCCGTTCAAAATCCAAACTTCAACCATGCCCACGCTCGCTCAAACCATTGAGACCACCACCCCGGTCTCCCCCTTGCTCCGCAAGGCCCGCCGGATCGGGATACGCAGCGTTGACGATATGATCGCCTTAGCCGCCTCGCGTGGATGCAGCCACTACCTGCCCGGCACCCGCCCCGTCCCGGCACTGGCAGATGAGCTTGGCGATGAAGAACTCACCATCCTCCTCATCGTTGGGGAAAACCCCTACGAACCCACCGCAATCCGATGCGCCGCCAAACTCGCCCGGCTCGCATTGATGGAGAAATGCGAGCGTGTCCTCGCCCACATTGCCCGCGCTGGCATTGACCATGATTTAGATGGAACCGATTTCTGGCGTGACCTGCTCAACCGACTCCACGCGCCACCCGCCAGACAGGAATCCGCACTCCCCCACTGGACCCGGTTCGTCTCAATGCCCGGTATTCAACGCTCCGGCCCGGCCCCGATCCGCTGGCTGACTCCCCGCCAATGAACTATCCAGAACACATCCTGCGGACACTTGACAGCCATCTGCTCAAACCGACGCTCAGGACCGCAGCGACATCCATTTCCTACTCACCCATCTGAATCCAAGCCTTGAAGAAATCGAGCGACTCATCCGCGCAGCCCGTGTCCCCGACATCCCGGAAATCCACCAGGCATTCTGCGAAAACTCCAAATGGCTGCATCGCCTGCTTTCAAACGCTTGAGCCTCCTCTTCCTCCGCGCCTCTTAGCGACCTCTGCGCCTTTGACTCCGTTGCCCTACGTCCATGCCAACAGGCTTCGCCCAATTTGAAGTTCGCTAACACTCACAGGGCATTGCGGTTCAAACCTCTTCCCATCCGCATCGACGCTCACAGAGCGACGCTACAAGCCATTCAAAATTTAAAATTCAAAATTCAAAATCTCTTCCTTCTGCGTCCCTTTGCTTGCACCGGCATAGAACAACGACGCCGTGCGGCCTTCCGCTTGCCCCTGGCATAGTCTCACGACGCCGGGCGCCTTTGCGGTTCAAACCTCTTCTCACCCGCACCGCAGGCCACCGGGACCGGTGTTTCGGTAAATCGGTGCTTCAGTGTTTCAGTAAGAAAAAGAATAGCGAAAGCACCGCGCGAAGCCACCGCCCCTTTCTCTCATCGTCTTACTGCTCCACCGAGCCGCAGGCAACCGAAACACCGTAACACCTCTTCATCTTCCCCATGCGCATCCTCATCACAGGCGGCTCCGGCTTCATTGGCAGCCATCTCGCGGAACACTACCAAGGTTCCGCGGAAATCGTCGTGCTCGACAACCTGCGCTCCGGCCACCGCCGCAACCTCGACGGCCTTGCCCACACCTTCATCCCCGGCAGCGTCACCGACCGCGCCATTGTGGATGCCGCCATGGCCGGAGTCGATCTCGTCTTCCATCTCGCCGCCATGATTTCGGTGCCGGAATCCATGGGCGCACCCCGTGATTGCGTGGAACTCAATGTGCTCGGGCTGCTCAACGTGCTAGAGTCCGCCACCGCCGCCGGAGTTCGCAAGGTCGTGCTCGCCAGCTCCGCCGCCATCTACGGCGACAATCCCACCGTCCCGAAAATCGAGAGTATGATCCCGGAGCCCAAGAGCCCCTACGCCATCACCAAGCTAGACGGCGAATACTACCTCGATCTATTCCGCCGCGAGGGCAAACTCGATACCGCCTCCCTGCGCTTCTTCAACGTCTTCGGCCCGCGCCAGGATCCCAAGAGCGCCTACGCCGCCGCCGTCCCCATCTTCATGCAAAAAGCCTTCGCCGGCGAGGACATCACCATCTTCGGCGATGGCGAACAAACCCGCGACTTCATCCACGTCAAGGACATCGCCGCCGCGCTCGCCCATGTCGCCGGGCGTCCGGACCTCCACGGCACCTACAATGTCGGCTACGGCACCAGCATGACCGTCAACCACCTCGCCGCACACATCATCCGTCTGGCAGGCTCCTCCTCAAAAATCGTCCATCTCCCCGAGCGTGCCGGCGACGTCAAACACTCCCGCGCCTCCATCGACAAGCTGCTCGCCACCGGCTTCCGCCACGTCAGCTCGCTCGAACAAGGCATCGAGGAGACCCTGGCATTCTTCCGCCAGCCCCCATCTCCGCGCCCCTTGGTGACCTTCTGCTAGCCCCTGGCATGATCTAACGACGCCAGGTGCCTTGGCGATTCACCCCCCTTCCACCCGCGCCGCCATCCGGCGGGAAAGTGGGTCCGCCGAGCCGCCGGACCCTACCCGCTAGCCCTACCAACCATGCTCGCCTTCGTGCACATTCCCAAAACCGCGGGAACCACGTTGCACAAGATCATCTCCCATCAATACGCGCGGATTTTCATCCACCACGACACCTCCGGCCCGCTAGAACCAGCTCTGGCAGACCGCATCCGTGAGAAACAGGCGAAGGTGGTCATGGGCCATTTCAGCGTCGGCCTCCACTCCCTGATACCGGAAATCCGCTACGTCACCTGCCTGCGTGAGCCTGTCGCACGCATGGTTTCCCACTATCACCACGCCCTGAACGATCCCACCCACTACCTCCATCAGGACGTGGTTTCCGGAAATCTCGATCTCGCCGGCTACGTATCGTCGGGTCTTTCCGGAGAACTCTCCAATGGA
Organism: Luteolibacter sp.; assembly: GCA_044240265.1. Taxonomy (GTDB): domain Bacteria; phylum Verrucomicrobiota; class Verrucomicrobiia; order Verrucomicrobiales; family Akkermansiaceae; genus Luteolibacter. Next base: position 6,598 of record JBIHZT010000123.1, read on the forward strand.
ATGACCCGCATGATCTCCGGGCTCGCGGACTTCCACCATGCCGTCGTGACCGAGCGGACTCTCGCCCTCGCGAAAACCAATATCGAGACGCTCTTCGACGGTGTCATTCTCAGCGAAGAGTTCGATCCGAGCGTCCTCATGCTAGCGGATTCCCTGCAGTGGAAAACCCCTTACTACCTGCGCCGCAAGGTCGGTCACTATGGCTCTGCGAACCGCAAACCGGACGAGCTCACCCGCAAACTGATCAAGGATTACAACCGCTTCGATTGCCAACTCTACGCCTGGGCAAAACAACGCTTCGAAGCCCAGTCCGCCGCGATCCCCGACCTCGCCGCCCGCACCCTTCGCTTCCAACAAGCCAACCGCTTCACGGGAAAAGCCATCTTCTGCCTGCGGGAAGTGAAACGCAGGTTGATCCGCCAATGACGCAGCGCCCCCGGTCTTTCATTGCAGCATTTCCGATTTCGAATTTCAGCGTTCACCCATGAAGCCCCTCCTCCTGTGCCTGATCCGGATCTTCGGGTGTCTCTGGTGCCGGGCGCATGGCGCTGAGGTCAATGGACGAGCCCTCGTCCACGGGCTTCCCCGCATCGTGCGGAAATCCGGAGCGCGTATCATTCTCGAAAACGGATGCACCCTCAACACCGCTCCCTGGTCCAACCCGCTCAACGATGGCCGCTTGACCGTGCTCTTCGCGGGGCCGGATGCGGTGATTCATTTTAACAAGAACTCCGGGGCCTCCTCATCCCGCGTCATCGCCTTCAAGGAAATCAGCATCGGCGAGGGCTCGCTAATCGGCTCGGGTTGTCTGATTTGCGATTCGGACATGCATGAAGTCCCGCTCGGCAGCACTCACTCTGTCAAAGCCGCACCCATCCACATCGGCAGCCAGGTCTTCATCGGTGCCAACTGCACGATTCTCAAAGGAGTGACCATTGGCGACGGCGCGGTCATCGGCGCGGCTTCCGTGGTGTCCCGCAACATCCCCGCAGGTGCCCTCGCTGCGGGAAACCCGGCGAAAATCCTCCGAAACTTCTGATCCTCCCGGTGAATGACTCGTATTTCAACGCATACGCCAAGTCCTACGACGAGGATTTGCAAAATGCCCTGAGCGTCTCCGGCGAGGACAAAAACTACTTCGCACTTGGCCGGATGCGCTGGCTGGCCGGATGGCTGCATCACTCGGGTTGCCATCCCCGGACGGTGCTCGACTTCGGTTGCGGCACCGGTTCCGCCACGCCCTTCATCCATCAATTTCTCAAGCCCGGACGTGTTCTCGGCGTCGATGTCTCCTTGGAATCCCTGCGCATCGCAGGCGAATCCTTCCACGAGATGGGCACCGGTTTTGAAATCATCGGCCGGCCACACCGTGAGAGCTTCGATGTCGCGTTCTGCAACGGGGTTTTCCACCACATCACACCCGGCGAGCGGCAGGCTTCGCTTGATTATGTTTTCCAGTCACTGCGCCCCGGAGGGATCTTCGCGCTCTTCGAAAACAATCCGTGGAATCCCGCCACGCGTTACGTGATGAGCCGCTGCGCCTTCGATCGCGATGCCGTTACCCTGCCTCCTCCTGAGACGCGCCAACGGATGAAAGACGCCGGCTTCCAGATCCAGTCGACGCGTTACCTGTTCGTCTTCCCCGCATTTCTCAAAGCCCTGCGCTTTCTCGAAAGCCCGCTGGAGAAAATCCCGTTAGGCGCCCAATACGTGGTCGTTGGCAGGAAATCAATTTCGGATCTCTAACTTCCTGCCGACTTCTGACCACCAACCACCCATC
>JBIHZT010000558.1:0-3022 GCA_044240265.1 Luteolibacter sp.
CCAGCGGACCAGCGGCTTGGTGTATGGCTCGCGCCAGAATCGCGAAACCAGCGCCCGCAGCACGAGGTGCTGCGCGAGGCTCATCTGGTAGTGCGGCGGCATTTCGAAATTCCGCATTTCCAACAGGCCGAGGCGTCCGGTCGAGCTGTCCGGGCTGTAAAGCTTGTCGATGCAGAACTCCGCGCGGTGCGTGTTTCCGGTCGGGTCGATGAGCAGGTTCCGGAACGCGCGGTCCACCTGCCATGGCAGCGGCGGGTCATCGCCTTCGAGGGTTTTGAAAGCAACTTCCAGCTCGTGGATCGAGTCGTTCCGCGCCTCATCGACGCGTGGTGCCTGCGACGTCGGACCGACGAAGAGCCCGGAAAACAGATAGCTCAGGGACGGATGATGATTCCAAAAAGTGATCATGCTTCGCAGCAAATCCGGCCGCCGCAGCAGCGGGCTGTCCGACGGGGTTTCGCCGCCGATGATGATGTGGTTGCCGCCGCCGGTGCCGCAGTGGCGGCCGTCGATCATGAATTTTTCGGTCGCGAGGCGGCAGAGATGCGCTTCGTGATAGAGCACCGACGTGTTGTTAACCAGATCGTCCCACGAGGCGGCGGGCTGGAGGTTCACCTCGATGACGCCGGGGTCGGGCGTGACTTTGACCACGCTGAGCCGCGAATCGAAGCTTGGCGGAGTTCCTTCGAGGATGACGGGAATGCCGAGCGATTCCGCGGTGCGCTCGATGGTGGCGACGAGGTCGAGAAAATCCTCGGTTTCATTCACGGGCGGCAGGAAAATATGCAGGCGACCGTCGCGCGGCTCGACGCACAGCGCGCTGCGGGTGATCCACGAAGCGGATTCCTGCTCACCGGGTCTGCGCTCCCAGGGCTTGTCGGTAGCGGACTTGTCCCCCTCGCGGTCGAGGCGGGCGGTGGCCTTGTCCAACTCGCGCCGCTGATGGGCGATGGCCTTGCCGGGAACTTTGGGAAACTCGGAAAGCGCGCGGGTCGGATCCTGCGGGATGTGCCACGGGTATTCGGATTCCTTGACCCACGGCAGCGAGTCGAGCGGCAGGCGGTAGCCCATCGGTGAGTCGCCGGGCAGCAAAAACAGCGTCTCATCGCGCAGGAACCACGGCCCGCTGGTCCAGCGCAGGCCTTGCGCCGTCATCCGCCGCTCCAGGGGGATGGCGTAGCCGACGACCTCATCGATGCCTTGGCTGAAGAGCCGGGCGAAGCGGTCGCGCTCGATCTTGTCCTTCAGGTTCGACTTGAGCGGATCGACGTTTTTCGGCAACCGGCGTTCCCGCCACATGTAGTAAAACGCGTCTTCGTAGGCGGGGATCAGCCATTTCGGATCCGCGCCGAGTGCGCCGGCCAGCGTGATGCCGAAGCGTTTCGCGTGGGTGCTGTCGTGTTTGTAGTCGTGGGATTCGTCGGCGATCAGACAATCGTCCTCCCAGATCGGCTGACCGTCCTTCCGCCAGTAGCAGGCTAACGACCAGCGTGGTAAAACCTCGCCGGGATACCATTTCCCCTGGCCGTAGAAAAGCAGCCCGCCGGGAGCGAATTTCGCCCGCAGGCGCTTGATCAGTTGTCCGGACAGCTTGCGCTTTGTCGGGCCGACGGCGGCGGTGTTCCACTCGTCGCCGTCGAAGTCATCCATCGAAATAAACGTCGGCTCGCCGCCCATCGTCAGGCGCACGTCCATCGCATTGAGGTCCTCGTCGATCTTGCGGCCGGTTTTGAGGATTTCCTGCCACTGCTCCTCGCGGTAGGGCAGGGTGGTGCGCGGGGATTCGTAAACCCGCGTCACGGTCATCACGTGCTCCATCTCGGATTTGCACGGCTCCACACCGCCGGTGACCGGGGCGGCGCTTGAGGGCTCCGGCGAGCAGGCGAGGGGAATGTGGCCTTCGCCCGCGAGCAGGCCGGACGTCGGATCAAAGCCGATCCAGCCCGCGCCGGGGAGGTAAACTTCTGTCCACGCGTGCAGGTCGGTGAAGTCGATTTCCGAGCCGACCGGGCCGTCCAGCGACTTCACGTCCGGCTTGAGCTGGATCAAATAGCCCGAGACAAAGCGGCTCGCCAGCCCGAGGTGGCGCAGCAAATTCACCAGCAGCCATGCCGAGTCGCGGCACGAACCCGAGGCCAGAGTCAGCGTTTCCTCCGGCGTCTGCACACCCGGCTCCATGCGGATTTTGTATTCGATGGCGTGCTGGAGATGGGAATTCATCGCCACCAGCACGTCGATAGTCCGGCCGGTGCTGTCCTTGAACTTGGAAACCAACTCCGTCAGCAGGGGGGCTGGCTTTTCCACCGCGAGAAACGGTGCAAGCTCGCGCGCCAGATCCGGTTCATAGGCAAATGGAAACTCCTCCGCCGTCGGCTCCAGGAAGAAATCGAACGGGTTCTGCACCGACATTTCCACGATCAGATCCACCTCGATGTCCAGCCGCGCCATCGGCTCCGGGAACATCAATCGCGCCAGATAATTCGCCTGCGGATCCTGCTGCCAGTTGATGAAATGCTCCATCGGCCCGACTTTCAGGCTGTAGGCGAGGATGTTCGAGCGGCAGTGCGGAGCGGGACGGAGGCGGACCACGTGGGCCCCATGCTCCACGGGGCGTTCGTATTGATAGCTGGTGCGGTGATGGAGTGCGACGTGGATCGACATAGGGGCTGTCTGCGTCTTAGCAACTTCGGTGCCGACTTGTCACCTATCTAGTGAATCGGATTCGCCTTATTCCTCCAGCCAGCGTCCCAGCGCTTCTTCCAGGTCCTCGGTGCGTTTCACGTTGAACGATTCACCGGCGGCGACGGTGACGCGGCGGCCGGCGCTGTTTTGGAAATGCAGGAGCACCGGCGTCGGGCCGGGGTGCTCGGTGAGGGCGAGCTTGATCTCGATGAGGTCGCGGTCGCTGTGGCGGGTGGTGGAAAGCAGGAGTTCCAGCGGGCCCTTGCCATTGGCGGCGGCGCGCTTGGGCTTGAGCTCGGAAAGTTCGTTGCCGGTGATGCGGCGTCCGCCGGTGCGGTCG
>JBIHZT010000559.1:0-3010 GCA_044240265.1 Luteolibacter sp.
AGTTTCATGGCTGACACCCTGCAAAAGGGTCCGGACGATCTCTTCACGCTTAATCCATGGGGCGATCCGCTGTTCCACGTGGAACAAATGCCCTGCTGGATCACCTACACGAATCCCGCCACCCATGCGGTCATCGCGGCCAATCTCCACCAGTCGCCGATGTATTGCGGGGTAATCGAGGGCGTCGGTCCGCGCTATTGCCCGTCGATCGAGGACAAGGTCGTGCGTTTCGCCGAAAAGGAGCGCCACCAGGTGTTCCTCGAACCGGAAGGCCGCCATACGCTGGAATACTACGTCAACGGAGTCTCCACCTCGCTGCCCTACGAGGTTCAACTGGAATTCCTGCGCTCCATCGTCGGCCTCGAAAAATGCGAGATCCTGCGTCCAGGCTACGCCGTGGAGTATGACTACTGTCCGCCCACCCAGCTTCGCCCTACCCTGGAAACGAAGATGGTAGAGGGACTCTACTTCGCCGGCCAGATCAACGGCACCTCCGGTTACGAGGAAGCGGCAGGACAGGGGCTCATCGCCGGGGCTAATGCCGCGCTCAAGGTGCTCGGCAAGCCCGAGTTCGTGCTCGGCCGCGACGAGGCCTACCTTGGCGTGATGGTGGATGACCTCGTCACCCGCGGTTGCACCGAACCTTATCGGATGTTCACCAGCCGGGCTGAATACCGGCTGCTCCTCCGCCAGGACAATGCCGACATCCGCCTCACCCCGATAGCCGCGGAAGTCGGCCTTGCCAGCGGTGAACGCGTCCGCCGCGCCGAGGCAAAGCTCCTAGGACTTGAAAAAGCCGACCGATGGGTTCGCCAATCCGTGCATGAGGGCATCAAGCTCGACCAATGGTTCCGCCGGACCGAGAACTCTTGGGAAACCCTCCCTGACTCCCTCCGCGACGAGTTTCATCCGGAGCTATGGCCGCTCATCGAGACGAATTTCAAATACGAAGGCCACCTCGGCCGCCAGCAAGTCCAGATCGACCGCATGTCCCGTCAGGAGGGTAAACGCCTGCCCGCCGACCTCGACTACGCATCCATCCGCGGCCTGAAGAAAGAAGCCCAGATTCGTTTCAGCGAAATCCGTCCCGCCACCCTCGGCCAAGCCGGCCGCATCCCCGGCATCACTCCTGCCGACCTGGCGCTGTTGCTTATTTGGCTGGAAAAACTCGGCCGCGAGGAGATCACCTCCGCCGCCGTCGAAGAAGCATGATGCCTGAAATCGATCTTCCCATCCGTGCCGCCAGGGAAACCGCCGCCGCCCACGGCATCATCCCGGACCGCTGCGACGTCCTGCAAAATGGCAGCACGCTGGTGCTCCGGCTCTCGGAAACACTCGTCGCCCGTGTGGTGACCGATCTCGATGGTCCGCGCCAAGGCGGCAAGTGGTTTGCGCGGGAAAGCGCTGTCGCCCAGCATCTTGCAAGTCACGGAGCACCGGTCATCCCCATGCATCGGGGGATTCCGCCCGGTCCGCACGAGCATCTTGGCTACACGCTCAACTTCTGGCAATACGTTACCGTCATCGACGCCGAGGCACATCCTCCGGTGATCGGAAAAACGCTCCATCACTGCCACAAACTCCTAAGGTCCTTCACCGGGCAGCTTCCAGAGCTCGCCATCCTTACCGAGTGCCTGGCCCTGCTGGAAACCCTGGAGCGACGCGGGCTTTTCCCCCAATCCACGTTGCAGTTACTGGAGAAACATCTCATCACATCGATTGAAGTACTCGGCACCTTTCCGCTCCAACCGCTTCACGGTGACGCCCATCCCGGTAACCTGATGAACACCACGCTAGGCCTGTTGTGGACAGATTGGGAGGATACCTTTCTCGGTCCTGTCGAGTGGGACCTCGCCTCCATCATCTGGAACGCCCGCATCCTCGACGAAGATCACGAGGCCGCCGACCAGATCCTGGCAGCCTATCGCCAAGCAGGCGGCCACATCGACCTGACCGCGCTTCATCATAGTCTTATCGCCCGCGCCGCAGTGATGAGCGCATGGTATCCAGTGCTCTACCCGGATCCGTCCCCCGAACGGCGAATCAAGCTCCAACGCCGCCTCGACTGGCTCGCGGGCGCGGAAAACTTATCGTTGTCGCGAGATGAGGCTAAACACGGAAAAGTTCATTGAAATTATATAACATTTTGAAAATCAAAGGATTGAGATTGTTAATCTGTTCGCCCTCCGAGTGATTGATTCATTCGAGAGAATCATCTGGCCGTTCACTGCATTGCGGATGTCCGCCAGTTTCCTTTTCAATTTAGCGCGGGCCTCGCGGTAGAGGGTTTTGCCAGCCTTCGGAAACATCGCCAGAACGCGTCCGGTATTCCGGGCGTCCTGGAGCACGAAATCAAACTGCCGTGCGGCGGTATTTAATGCCACCACGCCAATCGTCACGAACTCCTGCGCTTCCGTGAAGGGACGGAAGCCGATGGTGGGGAAAATCGTAGGGGAGGATGCCGTGATCGCTCAGGCGGCTGAGGAGTTAGGTTAGTATTGGCCGTTCTGATTGAGAAAAAGGAACGAAAACAAACCCTATAGTCGCCGCGGTCGTGCATTTGAATTGGAAGATCCTATCTCACACTGAACTTGGACCTGAAATTCACCGAATCAATCACCACATATCCGCCGTTTCGATACTCCTCGAGAGTCAGAGTCATGAAATAGCTGCCCCGCCGCGGTTTTTTATACGGGACTCTCCCTTGGATGGAATTATGGCTGTAGCCCGCCGCCAGTTCGCCCAGCATGCGGGTCGCCACCACGTAGCCGTTGATGCTGCCGCCGGTATAGCGGTTTTTGGTGGCCCAAAGCCTCAACCGGAGCTTGCCGCTGGTGCTGTCGCCGCTGTTGACGATCTTTGCCGCATTGATGAAAGCAGCCTTGGCGGAGATCTTGTAAGAAGTGCTTCCCTCAAGCTCCACATCCGCACCGGTGGCACTGTCGTCATCTCCCGTACCACCGCCAGTACCACCACCACCTGGGGCGCCACCCCCGGTCGGGGAAATGGC
>JBIHZT010000560.1:0-3009 GCA_044240265.1 Luteolibacter sp.
CGGAGCCTGGTCCAAGCGTGATCCACGCGACGAGTTTGCAAGTTGAAGGGTCCGTGCCGCGAAGGGCGACCCTCGCCTGCGCGACTTGGGGATGGGACGCCAGCACGGCTTCGATTTCCCCAAGCTCTACCCGGAAGCCGCGGATTTTGATCTGGCTGTCCGAGCGTCCGACAAACGCCAGGGTTCCGTCCGCGTTCCAACAGGCGAGATCACCGGTATCGTAGCGTCTCGTATCCGGCGACGGGGAATGAAATTTGTCCGCGGTGAGGTCGGGTCGCCGCCAGTAGCCGTCGGCCAGGCCGGCACCGGAAATCCAAAGCTGGCCGGGGACACCCGGCGGCAGTGGCGAACCATCGGCCGCGAGGATGTGGATGCCGGTGTTGGCGATGGGCACGCCGATACTAACCGTATGGGGATCTTCGGGAACCCGCCAGACCGTTGACCAGACGGTGGTCTCGGTGGGGCCGTAGAGGTTCCAGCACTCGCGTCCCATGCGGCTCAATCGGGAGGCAAGCGGCAGGTCGAGCGCTTCGCCGCCACAGAGGATCTTCAGGGAGGTGGATCCCTGCCACCCGGCATCGATGAGGATTCTCCACGTGACAGGTGTGGCCTGCATCACTGTGGCGCCGGATTCACGCAGGCGGTTGAGTAGCGCCTTGCCGTCGCGTGCCGTTTCCGCTGACACCAAGTCCATTTCGCCGCCAGTGACGAGTGGCAGGAAGATTTCCAAAGCGGAAATATCGAAGGACACGGTGGTGACTGCGAGCAGTCGGTCGGTCTCGGAAAATCCCGGAGTTGCCGCCATCGAGAGCAGGAAATTCGCAAGCGCGCCATGGGAGACCACCACGCCTTTCGGCTTGCCGGTGGAGCCCGAGGTGTAAATCACGTAGGCCGTGTCCGATGGAGAAACCGGATGGACGTTCCATGGTGGCGCGTCCTGGACCAGCAACTCATCCAACAGAATGACAGAAGGCTGCACACGCAGGCGATCCACCAATTCAAGGGAGGTCAGGATGTGAACGGGAGCTTGGTCCTCAAGAATCAGCTTGAGACGTTCCGACGGGTTGGATCCGTCCAGCGGCACATAGGCGGAGCCGGCTTTCCAGATGGCGAGCAGCGCCACCACCAGATTCACATTCCGCTCCAGCAGAACCGCGACCCGGTCGCCCGCCATGACTCCGCGGTTCCGGAGCGCGCCGGCGAGTCGGGCGGAGCGCGCGTCAAGCGTCCCGTAGTCGAGAGTTTCACCATTGGCGCTGACTGCGACCCGCTCCGGATGTCGCGCGGCGCGATTTGAAAAGAGGCTCAACGTCGTTTGCCCGATGAAGCCAGGTCTCAACGGACCCTGCGAGATGGCGGCCAGACGTGTCCGGTCCGGCCGGGTGAGCCCGCTGATAGACGCCACGGCTTGGCCCGAGTCGTTGCAGGCCGCCTCAAGGGTTTCCAAATAGCGGTCAAAAAGCGAGTTCGCGGTTTTAGGTAGAAACAGGTCGCGCCGGTACTCGATGCAGAGCTGCTGGCGGTCGCTGTGGACCGTCAGCAACAAACTCAGATCGAACTGCACGGCACCGCGATGACTGATGAATGGCCGGCAATCGAGTCCGCCCGCCCAGGTTTCGGCGACCGGGATTTCCTGATAGTCGAACATTACCTGCGCGAGCGGCGAGTGTCCTTGCGAGCGTTCCGGCCTGACCGCATCGATGATCTTTTCGAATGGCGCGTCCTGGTTGGCCTGCATTTCGAAAGTGGCGGTTCGCACCCGATTTAGCAGCGTGGCGAAGGTTGCTGTCGGATCGACCGGGAGCCGGAAGGGCAGGGTATTGACGAGAGTCCCGATGAGATCGCCCGCGCAGGCGTGGTTCCGGTTGGCTACCGGGACCGCCACCACCGGCGAGTCCCCCGCGCCGTGGCGGCGCAGGAGTAGGAGAAACGCGGCGAGGTGGATCATGAAGGGCGTGCAGCGGCGCGCCTTGGCCAGTGCGGCGACCCGGTTGCAAAGATCGATGGACAGCGCCCGGTCCACCGCGCCACCGGCGGAGGAGGCCACGGACGGGCGCGGAAAGTCGGTCACCAGCGGGATGACGCCGGAATGGCCCGCGAGCTTGGATTTCCAGTAGGCGACCTGGGAGTCCACGGCGCCGCTTTCGATCCAGTTCCGGTGACAAACCGCGTAATCTCGGTAGTCCATCCGCTGAGGAGCCGGGGGCGGCGTTTTTCCCGCTTGAAATGCCGCGTAGGCAGCGGCGATCTCCCGACCGAGAATCCGGATCGACCAACCGTCGGCGACGATGTGATGGACGCATATCGCGAGGACCTGCCGCTCGTTTCCGCAGTCGACGAGGCAGACCCGCACGGCGGATTCTTCGGCAAGGACGAAGAGCCTGCGGGCGAACCGGGCCAGTTGCTCATGGAGTCCGGCTTCATCTTCCGTGGTCTGATAGTCGATCCGCAGCGGGGTGTTTTCTTCGAGCCATACGCGTGCTTGTCCGTTTCCGGAACCATGACGGCTGAGCAGGATCGAGTGCCGGGAAATGACCGTGCGAAGCGCCCGATCCAGTGCCGCGACATCGAGCTGGCCTAGCAACTCCAGCGCGCCGAACACATGATAGGCCGCGCTTTCCGGATCGAGCTGGTGAAGGAACCACATGCGTTCCTGGGAATGGGTCAGGACGTTGGAGTTCTGCTCCGCGCCGGGTGAAATGTCGGGTAGGGATGGCGCTGTCCGCTTCCGGGTTGATAGAATGGCGGCGATTTCGTGAAACGAACCTGCGGAAAAGAGTTCGCCAAGAGAAATCGCCACGCCGGTGCGCTCGTGCAGCAGGGCCGCGAGGCGGGTGGTCGCCATCGAGTTCATGCCCAGGGCGATGAGGTCGTCGGTGGGGACCGGCGTGTCCGTGTTGGAAATTTCCGCCACCGCCTCCAGCAGGATCGGGAGCGTGTCATGGGTGTCGGCCGTGACGACCGCGCGGCGGCCATCGTCGGCTAGATCCGCGAGTTTCCCTTGTTCCA
>JBIHZT010000561.1:0-3005 GCA_044240265.1 Luteolibacter sp.
CTATCAGACGGAAGACGAGACGATCCTCACCACCTACCCCGCCAGCGGCCCGCACGGCTGGACCGGGACCTTCGGCCTCGGCAGCCCCGGCTCCGCCACCGCCTTCAAGATTTTTTCCATCACGTCCGATGGCAGCGAAAAAGGAAGCAACGCCGTCACGATCAGCCGCCCGGAGATGTGATTCCCACACCGCGCGGCCCGAAAACATCCGGGAGTTAGTTCTTCAAAACCCGCGCAACCTGCCGTGGCAGGAAAGTGCCGGTGAGGGCGAGGATGACCACCGCCATGGTGGCCAGCATTGCCTGGATGCCGCCGAAGTGGAGGGCGACGGCTCCGAGTATGGCGACCGTCGCGGATTCGATGAGCTGGATTCTCACAAGCTTCCCGACCTGGCCGGTGCCGATCATCATGGCGTGGTTCAGGTGCCGCCAGACGTGGGCGATGAAATAGAGCCCGTAACAACCTAGCAGAATCCGGCTAATCCCTGAGAAATCTTTTCCCAACCAAACCGGCAGCACCCACGGCCCGACGAGCAACAAGCCGAGCGCGGAGCACACGGCGAAGCCCGCTCCGAACAGATAGAGACGCTTCGCCGCCTTGCGCGCCCACGGGTGGTCGTCGCGGGCGAGAGCTTCCGCAACGGCGGGCCACGTCGGCGTGCTGAGCATGACTACGAAGCCGAGTTGCATTACGGTGAGCGAGATGAACACGCCGTAAAGCGCGACCGCGTCCGGACCGCCCGTGCGCCCGATCAACCAGCCGCAGAAGTTGTATTCGACGAAGCCGGTGACGAGGCAGCAGGTGGAAAATGCGATGCCGTCGGAGAACAAATGCCGCGCCGTGGCGGGGCGGGCGAATTTCAGCGATGGCACCATCAACGGGTGCTTTTTCCACAACGCGGCGGTGTTGCAGATTTTCGATAGAACCATGGACCCGTGCACGGCGATGACGAGAAACCAGACCTGCGGGATGAACCAGATGCCCGCGCCGACGCAGGTGGCGGCCATGACGTTCCCTGCCGCGCCCCAGAGGTTGTTGGAGGCGACTTCCAGGTGGCCCTCGCGGATGCGCTCGGTGAGGTTGAGGATGAAAAGCAGCAGGAATAGCCCGAGTCCCACCCACAAGGCGGGCCGCAGGACGGATTCCTTCCCAGCGAAGGAGCTGCCGAAAAGATCCGGCAGCGGCACGACTAACAACACCGCCGCCAGGGCAAGTCCGGCGAGCAGGGAAATCCCGAGCATCAGGAAAAACGCGGTGGAGCCGAGCTCGCGTTGTTTCACCTCGTCCCCGGCGGCGCGGGCGCGGGTGAGTCCGTGCGTCAGGGCGGGACCGACGCCCACTTCCAACAGGGCGATGGTGGTGAGCGTGAGATTGACCGTGGTGTAGAGTCCGAACTCGGCCCGGCCTAACACCTGGATGGCGATTGGAATGGAGAGCAACTGGAGCAGGATGGTCCCCACCTTGGACACAAACGAGGTGACCACTGCCAGGCGGATGGAGCGGTCACGACGGGTGGTGGATTCTGCGGTGGAACTCTCTGGCATGCCTTCGATGGAAGGCATGCTTAACATGCGCCGTTGCGTTTGTAGAGGGTCATCAACATGATCTGCAGGTCGAGGGCGAAGTTCCAGTTTTCGATGTAGTCGAGATCAAACTTCACGCGCTCGCGCAGGCAGGTGTCGCCGCGCAGACCGTGGACCTGGGCCCATCCGGTGACGCCGGGCTTGATATTGTGGCGGACGTTGTAGTGGGGGATTTCCTCTTTGAAGCCCTCGATGAGTTCCGGGCGCTCGGGACGCGGACCGACGAGGCTCATTTCACCGCGCAGCACGTTCCAGAACTGGGGCAGCTCGTCGATGTTCCAGGCGCGCATGAGCCCCCCGATTTTCAGGCGGCGCGGGTCGTCCTTGACCGTCCATCCCGGGGTGCCGGCGACTTCCGCGTCGAGCTTCATGCTGCGGATCTTGTAAATATGAAACGGGCGTCCGTTCAGGCCGATGCGGCGCTGGCGATAGAGGACCCGGCCCGGCGACTCCAGGTAAACGAGCGCGGCGAAGGCGGCCATGACCGGCAGGAAAACGATGATGCCGAGCATGCTGCCCAGGATATCCACGATGCGCTTGCCCGCATTGTTAAAGGCATGATGCAGCGGCATTTTCCCGATCCCAAGCACCGGCATGCCATGGATGCTCTCCAACTGGAGACCGGAAACGAGGATCTGGAAACAACTGGGGACGATCTTGAAATCGACGAATTCACGGCCGCAGGTTTCGGCGAGTTCGAGCATTTGATGGCGGTCGAGCGTGCCATCCACGACCAGCACGACGTCCGCCCCGGAGGTGCGGAGAATCGAACGAAGTCCTTCGTAGGAGCCGAGCACCGGCACTACATCCGGCGGCATTACTTCAAAGGCATCCTGCGGTGGCGCGATGGCACCAACCACCGAAATTTGGTTGGCCCGGCCATTTCCAAAACGCCTCAGCGCCCGGTCGCACTCGCCATTCCAGCCAATGAAGACGGCCTTTTGGCGCAGGGTGTCGGCAAATGGTTCACCGCGGAGGAAGCAATAGAGCGCCCAGCGCCAAACTATTAGCCCGGTCATGGAAGTGACGCAACCGATGGCGCAATACATGCGGCTGATCGCAGGCTCGATTTTCAACACCAGAGCGAGCGCCAGGAATCCAACCGCCCAAATGGTGCAGGACTTGACGACAATCGCGAGCGTCTTGCGGATCGCGAGAAAGTTCCGCGGATCGTGCAGGCGGAAATTGGCCAGTAGAAAAAGCAGAGTCACTCCGCCGAGCAGGACGTGCCCGCAGTAGCCGGTGACGCTGATGCCGGCGTCCACCACGCCGACCTCGCGCATGCTGGTTTCAAAGCGGATCACATAGGCCAGCATCAAGGCCAGCATGACCACCATCGCATCGCCGACGAAGCTGACGGCCACCAGTTTCTGGTGAGCCACCCACGGGCGGTGACGATGTCTGAGGGTGAAGGAGTCGGGA
>JBIHZT010000562.1:0-3001 GCA_044240265.1 Luteolibacter sp.
CCGCCACCGGCTTGCGCAGGCAAATGAGGAACCTGACACCGACCTGCTCGCCATGCTGATGCGAGTCCGTGACAGCGAGACCGGCACCGGACTCACCGACACGCAACTGCGGAATGAAACCATCACCTTCCTGCTCGCCGGCCACGAAACCACCGCCAACGCGCTGACCTGGACGTTCTATCTGATTTCCCGACACCCGGAAGTCGAGCGCCGGCTTCTCGCGGAAATCACCACCGTCCTCGGCGGCAGGACGCCGGTTCTCGCCGACGTCCCCAAACTCAGCTACACGCGGAAAGTCATCCAGGAATCCATGCGGCTCTATCCGCCGATCTGGATCATCGAGCGGCGGGTCATTGAAGAGGATGTCATCGCCGGTTACACGCTGCCCGCCGGTTCGGCGGTGGTCATTTCGCCCTATGCCCTGCACCGTCACCCGGCGTTCTGGGAGCGACCGGAAGAGTTCGATCCCTCGCGCTTCGACTCCCCTCCCCCGGCGGCTTACATTCCCTTTGGCGCCGGTCCGCGGTCCTGCATCGGCAGCGAGTTCGCGATGCTGGAAGCGCAGTTGATCACCGCCATGGTCATGCAGGCGTTCCAACTCCGACTGGTCCCCAGGCACCCCATCGAGCCGTTGCCGGACATCACCCTGCGCTCGAAGTTCGGCATGATGATGACGCCGCATCCGAGGGCAGCCGAAGTTCATGATTGAATAAAATGCCGATTCTCCCACTCTCTCACCATGATGAAAGTGGTAAAACTCCTGATGATCCTGCTGACAATCGGCAGACTCACCGCCGCCGAGGACGCAGCCCACGAAGAACTCCGTACCCTGCGCGTTCAAATCATCGACGCCATCACCAAGGGCGACATCGACGGAGTGATGAAATATGTGCATCCGGACGCGGTCATCACCTGGCAGAACTCCGAGGTCTGCCGGGGGCAAAAAGGACTCAAGGAATTCTTCGACCGCATGGGGAAAAACTCCTTCAAGGGCTACAAGGTGCCGCCCACACCCGACGAGCTGACAATTCTCCACGGCGGCGACACCGGCATCTCCTTCGGCGAGACTGTGGCGGAATACCGTTTGCTCGGAAAAAGCTACGAGCTGAAAAGCCGTTGGACCGCCACACTCGTCAAGGTGGACGGAAAATGGCTGCTCGCGGCCTATCACATTTCCATGAACGTGCTCGACAACCCCATCCTCACCACCGCCAGGCAGGGACTCTATCTGGGAGCGGCGATCGCGCTCGTCATCGGCATCCTCATCGGCAGGATGTTCACCAAGCACCGCGCTGCCTAGCCGCCGGCCGCCAGCGTGACGATTTCCACGCGTCCCCCCTCACCCACCAGGGTGTGGGGGAAATCCCTTGGAAACAGCGCCTGCTCGTCCAGCTCCACCACCACCGGCTTGCCGCCGAAGCCGATGCTTTCCAACAAGGCGGTCACCGTCATCGGTGCTTCGATCTCGTGAGGACTTCCGTTCAGTTGGATTTTCATGATCGCCATTGCAGGAGTTGTTCGGGAAAGGGGCAGTCGTCGCAGTTGGAAAAATCCTCCAGGCAGAAATCCTGATAGACCTGAAGCAGCGCCTGGTGGTGGCTGACCCGGCGCATCCACGGCTGGGCCGCCTTCGCCGAGCCGAACAGCCTGAGACCGCAGCGTTTCACCTTTTCGTTCGCCGCCGAGTTTCTCAGTTTGAAGTAATTTTGAAACGTCATCCCGTCCTCATGCATCGCCAGCGGCGCGAGGTGGTTGGCGATGAGTTCCAGCGCCTGCGTCCTGCCGAACAATGCCACCCGCTGCGCCGAGGCCCCCGAGGTCAGCGTGTGTCGGTGCGTCCAGAACTCGTGGTCGAGCTCCTGCAGGAAATCAATCAGCGGCTTCGCCGAAAACGGCCGCGCCAGCGCCAGACGGCGGTATTGCGGCCAGACCTTCACCAATGCGGCGAGCGCGCCGACCCGCCGGTGCGGATGATTCGCCGGACGCTGGCCGTAGGTTTTCCACGGAATCCGGCGATCCCCCGCCGTCTCGAAGCGCGTGCGGATTTTCCACCAATCATCCCAAAGTCCGCGCAGGTAGTCCCGCGTGTCCCCCGGGGCCAGTTCGTGCTGGTCCGCGGATAGAAATCCCGCCGTGCCGAAGAGCACCGACTCCGCGGCATCACCCTCCGATTTCAGCAGCGAGAGCGGTGCGCGTTGCGCCAGCAAACGCATGGGCAGCGCGTTCCCGCGGTATCCCAGAGTCTCCGCCGTCGCTTGAAACAAGGCCGCATCGCGGCCGTGCGCATCTTCCGTGCGCAACCAGCGACCGGCTTTCAACTCCGCGCGGAAGGCCGCCGCCTCGTCCAATAGTTTGCCGACGGCTCCCGCTGGCAGTTGTTTGAGCGGTGCGACGCAGCGCCCGGGATGGGCGATCGCCACCTCGCGCTGGGGACGGTTCAACGCATCGGATAGCTGCATTTCCGAAATCACCACCTGCGGCACTTCCCGGTGGTCGGACGTGCGGGTGAAAGTCCGCCGCGCGTCGGCTTGGAAAACCACGTGCAGGACCACCTCGCGGAAAGCCGGGTTCACGCCATGCCCGTGCGCGTCCCAGTCCGCCGCCAGCGGGTCCAGCTCCAGCGGGCCGGTCCGCAGTTCCCCGTCGATTTCGACCGCCGTCTGGATGAAATCCGGCCCCGCCCCACGGTTCCACTCGCCGAACTGCACGATCCTGACATTTTTTCCGCCGGTCGTGCGGAAATCCCGGCCGAACGCCCCGCCGAACCACAGCGCCTGCAGCTCCAGCTCCGGCGGTAGCGCGCCCGCGAACGCCTCCTCAAACATCAGCGGCGGATGCCAGATCGATTCCAACAGAAAACCGTAAGTCATTTCAAAGGGCTATCACTTCAAGGTTTCTTCACCACGGGTGGCTTCGTCGGATCAGCGGGTGGCGGCGGCGGCGGATCGAGAATATCCAGCCAGCCCTTGAGCCCCTCGGCCTCGGGAACCGGGCCGTAGCG
>JBIHZT010000678.1:0-2999 GCA_044240265.1 Luteolibacter sp.
GCGGCCGCCACCATCGCGCCCTTGTCCGGGATGTTCCAAAACGGTGCCCCCGGGGGTATCAGCGTCTCCGTGATTTCGTGGTCCGAGCACAGCGCCACCGGGATCACGCTGCGCCAGGCGAATTCCCAGAACACGCGGGAAAGCGTGTAGGCATGGCCGACGGTTCGCGGATTCGACAAGTTCGGCAGACTGTCCAGCAGGCCCACCCGCCACATGGCGGCAACCACGACCGCCGCCACGCCCACGATGATCCAAGCCTTCCGCCACACGATGGTCCAGTGGCTCGCGGACATCGCCGCCAATCCAACCGCGCCGACCATCATCAACGCGTGAGGC
The DNA here is from genome assembly GCA_044240265.1 of Luteolibacter sp. Lineage (GTDB taxonomy): Bacteria > Verrucomicrobiota > Verrucomicrobiia > Verrucomicrobiales > Akkermansiaceae > Luteolibacter. Next base: position 337 of record JBIHZT010000678.1, read on the forward strand.
AGGCCGGGACCTTTTGAAAACATCGCGCCGACGACGCCGCCCCCGCAGGCCGCCAGCTTCCACCAATCGCCGTCGCGCAGAAACCGCAGCATCGCCCATGCTGCCAGCAGTGAAAAAAGGGTGACCCACGCCAAGTCCTGGGTGCGTGCGTAGTTCGGGATTTCACTCGCCAGCGGATGCACCGCGAACAACAAGGCGCCGAAAAGCGCCACTCCCGCCGGCCAGCGATCACGCAGGAAATCCCGCCCTAAGGCAAACAACGCGCAAGCCACGGCAGTGTGTAAAATCCAGTTCACCGCGTGAAATCCCACCGGCGACAAGCCGAACATTCGATATTGCAGAACATAACCAAGGGCTGTCCAGGCGTTTAGCCTCGCATCCCAAAAACGGCCGTTCTGAAGGACCGCGTTGTCACGGATGCCCGGAATATCATCCAGATAGAACTGCGACCCGAGGCACCAAAGATGCGCCAGCGCGCTGGCCGCGATGATGCATAAGAACGGCAGCCACGGCCGCGCTGTTTTCCCAACCATCGATTTCCCGTCTTCTTCGCGCACCACCGCAAGCTACGAAACCAAGGCCGCACCCCGGCAATGCAAAAAACAGGCGGAGCGGAAAACTTTCATGGCCCGATGACGGCACTTATCTGTTAGCGATGAATGAACACCTTGATCCAGCCGCCGAGCAACTCCCGGAGCGCGGCGTTTCCGACCAGGTCGAAGCGCAGGGCGGCGATGGCGGCGACGATGGACGCCGCCGTCAGGAGGATGAGCCAGAAGAGGACCGCGAGGACGATCCCCGGGCGGTCGAGTGTTTTGTGATCGTCGTAACCCGGCGGGCACACGAAGCAGCGGTAGGCGACCCATAGATTCAGTCCGGGCACAGGAACCGCGAGGCACCACATCCCGCTCATACCAAGATTCGCCAGGCGTTTCAGAAGGAAATGGAGTGCCACCGCAAAGGGCACGAGCGGCGCGTATGGCAGGATTTCCCCCATGATCACCCCGCCCAACCGCTTGACGAGGAGCGGACTGCCCGCAGCCAGCGCGTATTCCCAGAGGATTGGGAAAACCAGGGTGACCAGGAAAAGGCTCCGGCGACGCGCACCGGGCCAGGATTCGCCGCCGGTTGGCGACGGGCGGGCGCTCCGGCGCGGCGCGGCCACAGGCACGATCACGGGGGCGACGGGTCCGGCGAGGTCTTTTTGAGGTTGCAAGGGCACGCTCATCCGTTCGAACAAGCCGTCGATCTGGCCGGCGGGTTTCCACGCGTCCATGGTCTGCTTCCACACCATGTCCAGCCGCGGATCCAAAGAGGATTTGATCGCCAGCGCCCGCAACTCCTCGAAAGTCACCGGACCGAGACGCTCTCCCTCGCAGGTGTAGAACCAGACACTCTTGGGGTTTTTTTTCGTCAATTTGGGTTTGGGCGACGGCACGGCGGCAGCGGCTTTTGCAAGCGTGCGGGTTTTGGCTTTATCGGCCGCCCTGACTCTTTTCTCATGGCGAATTTTCCGTTTCGCGGCGGCGGCCGATCGGGCATCTTCGGTAGCTTTCGCCTCGATGCTGGCCCGCTCCTGCGCCGCAGCGGCGCGGGCTTCCTCCGCAGCTTGGGCCGCGATCCCGGCTCTCGCCTGCGCATCCTCCTGCGCCCGTTCTTTGGCTTTTGCCATCACTTCTTCAGTGGCCCTGAGCTTGGCGTCCTCGACTGCCTTGGCTTGGAGTTCCGCCGCCGCTTCCACGGCGGCGGCGAGCTTGGCCTCGTGCGCGGCCTGAATTTCCGCGGCTTCTTCCACCCGGGCTTTCGCGGCGGCGGCGGCCCGGTCGTCGGCGGCGGCCCTGAGTTCCGCTTCTTGCGCCGCCTTGGCTTCGGCGGCCATGAGTTTCGCTTGGTCGCCGACCTTGGCCACGGCCTCTTGCTCGGCTTTCACCTTTGCTGCAGCGGCGATTCCTGCTTCTTCCGCCGCCTTGGATTCGGCAGCGGCCCGGAGTTTTGCCTCTTCCGCCGCTTTGGCCTCGGCGGCGGCTCTAAGTTCGGCTTCTTGCGCGGCCTTGGCTTCGGCGGCGCGGAGTTTCGCCTCCTCCTCGGCCTTGGCCATTGCCTCTTGCTCGGCTTTCACCTTCGCGGCGGCGGCGATTCCGGCTTCTTCCGCTGCATTGGTCTCGGCAGCGATCCGGAGTTTTGCTTCTGCCAGCGCCTTGGCCTCGGCGGCGGCTCTGAGCTCCGCTTCCTGCGCCGCCTTGGCTTCGGCGGCGGCACGGAGTTTCGCTTCGTTCTCGGCCTTGGCGATTGCCTCTTGCTCGGCTTTCGCCTTCGCGGCGGCGGCGACTCTGGCCTCTTCCGCAGCCTTGGCTTCGGCGGCGGCCCGCAGTTTTACTTCCAGCGCGGCTTTGGCTTCCGCGGCGGCCCGCAGTTTCATTTCGGCGGCGGCTTTGGCTTCGGCATGGGCGCGGGCCTCCTCGGCGGCCCGGAGTTTCGCGTCGGCCTCGGCTTTGGCCTGCGCCCGCTCCTCGGCGAGCGCTCTGGCCTGTGCGGCGGCGGCAAGCCCGGCTTCTTCGGCGGCCCTCGCTTGGGCGAGCGCCCGGAGTTTCTCTTCGGTGGCGGCCTTGGCGACGGCGCTTGCCCGGGCCAGTTCCACTGCCTCCGCCTCGGCGGCGGCTTTG
>JBIHZT010000563.1:0-2999 GCA_044240265.1 Luteolibacter sp.
GGAGTGAGACTCACCTCCGTCCTGCTGCTCAGATTCGTGCTGTATTGAAATACCTGCGTCTGAGGCCGAGGTGTCACGGCAGACTTCAGTCAGCGAGGACCGCATCTGGCACCTGATCCGCACCCGGATCAACGAGGCCTGGTTGAAAGCCGATTGGAGCTCTCTTGAACGACTCGGAACCGACGAGACCTCGACGCGCAATAGACACAAATACGGCACGGTTTTCCTCGAAATCAGCGGCAAGGAGACCCATCGCGGCCGTGGCGCCTCCAAAGTCGCCAGGTTATTGTTCTTCACTCCGGGCAAGGACAAGGCGGCCTTCGCGGAGTTCGCCGCCGAACTGGCACGGCGGGGCGTTCCGGCATCGCGGATCGAGGAAATCGCCATGGACATGTCCAAGGCCTTCATTGCCGGAGCTGCCGAACATTTCCGCGAGGCCCAACTCTGCTTTGACCGGTTTCATGTCATGAAGCTCTGTGGCGAGTCACTCGACGAGATCCGCAAAGAAGTCGCGAGGGAACATGGCGGCCTGCCACGCGGGGCGATATGGGCGTTGCGCGGCAATCCGGAAAACCTCAAGGAGGAGCAGCGAAAGCTCCGCGAGCAAATCTGCAAGGAACAAGGCAAGATCGCCCGGGCGCTCTCGATCCGTGAGTTCCTCGCCGACCTGTGGAACTATCAGCTGCGCGAGGACGCAGAGCAACACCTTGAGTCGGTCCTGTCCTGGTGCAGCCGGTCACGGATGCAGCCTTTCGTCAAACTCGGCAAGACACTCAGGAGGCACATGGATGGCATCCTGGGATACTACAACAACTACACGACCTCGGCAGCGATCGAAGCTGTCAACGGCCTGCTGCAACTCGCCCGTCGCAGAGCCAGGGGCTACCGCACGTTCCGCAACTTCCAAGCCATGGCATACTGGATCGCAGGCGGCCTAACTGTCGAAATCCGCCCGGCAGCTACCCCCTAAAAACTCAGCAGCACCAAAAAAAAATCGCAGATTGCGGACAAGTCCGGCTTCCGATGTGGCCTGAAGCTTGCTTATCCTGCGCCCGGCCCACTGAACCGCCAGTCCCGCACCATGCCCAACCTCAAAGATAAAATCGGCTTCACCGACAAAGGCCCCGCAATCGCCTCCCCTGACGAAGAAAACCGCCTGCGGGAATTCGTGAACCTGAAGCTGGCGGCCCGCGGCTACCCGATCGTCGGCGATGAGGCGGATTACCCGTTTCTCGATCTCGGACGCTCGCTGATTGCGAATTTCCAGGAAAAAACCCGCCTGCTCTCCGACTACCTGTGCCCGGCGGATGCCTCAATCGACGCGTTCCTGCACGACTACCTCGGCCCGGAAATCGTGGCTGAGGTCTTCCCGGACACCCTGCACCTGCTGCCGGCGAACCCGCTGGTGGTGGAGCGCCACGGCATCGCCCGGATGCTCTCGCTGCCGCCGGATGAGGATGAGTTCAAGTCGTCAATCCTGAGCTCCTATCGGGTATTTCAAGGTGTCTGCCACAATCCAGCCAACGACCGGCGGACGACGGAAGGCGTCTTCCACGTGGCGGAGGGCGGTCTGCCGGTTCCGGCGGACAAGAAGTCGGTGCCGAAGGTGGTTTTCGCCCGCTTGCTCAAGCACGCGCTCAACCCGCCCCAGGAAATCATGACCCTGCCCTTCACCGGCACCAGCAAGGACCCGGCAAAGGTCTTCGTCTCGCTGCTGCTGCGGCCGATCCTGACGCCCGAGATCCCCGGAGTTTCCCCGGAGAAATCGATGGAGACGCGCTTCTTCGCACCGGGAAATCTGGTGAGCAACCTGGACTTCGTGGAAAGTATTTTCGGCAACGCAGGCGATCCCTTCCTGCCGGACAACGACGCCCGACTCGATGCGGAAGGCTGGTCCGGCCACACCGGCTGCGTCATCCTCGCGCCCCACCTCGTCACCACGAATAAAAAGGACCTCGGCCTCCCTAACATCGCCGACGCCACCGAGCGCCAGAAACGCGAGGGCATGTGCTGGACCTCGCCGGACGAGCTCTACAACGACGGCGGCGCCTTCAAGATCACCTGCCGCGACAAGCGCGGGATCATCGTCACCATCATCGCGGACAACTATTACGGTTATTGCAAAAAGGAGGTGAAAACCCAGCTCAGCTACGCGGCGAACCTCTTCGGCAACGCGGAGGAAGAACACGCCGGCGGAGCCATCGCCTTCCCCAGCTTCGACCTTGGCGAGGATTTCTCGCTCAGCGACTACTCGCGCCCCGTGGACCACAAGTTCTCCGGCTTGATGGGCCGTTACTCGGAAATTTTCCACCTTCAGCCGGAAGGCTACGGCATCGACAAACAGTTTTCCGACATCCTCTACGTGCCCGAGGACGTCCACATCGACCTGCACAGCCAGTCGGTCACGTGGAAAAACGAAAACGGTCCGCAGAAAATCCCGCTCCAGCCGGGCATCACCTACGTGCTGCCGTCCGGCTACAAGGTGGAGATGGTCAAGCCCACCGCCGGCCAGCGCTGGCGGCTGATAGGCACCACGGCGGAAGGCACCTTCTGCCACAAACCCTGCACCGTCTCCGGCGGCGGCAAGTCGGAGATTTCCAAGTCTCTATCCGACGCGATGATCACCGCCGCCGTGCTGGTCCATGACTTGAAAAAGGACCTCGATATCGCGTGGAGCATCATCAACTACGATTTCTCCAACCGATACCGCAATCCCATCGAGCCCGGAAAACCCGGCCGCCCCTTGCTCAGCCACGAACGCTCGCTCGGCTCCGTGGTCCGTCTTCTAACGCCAAATCCCGCCTACACGGACGAATACAACCAATGGCTCGGCACCTTCGGCCGCTCGGTGCGGGACCTCGTTTTCATCATCAAGCGCTTCCACAAGCCCACCTGGGGCGAGGACTGGCGCAAGCGCTTCACCGTGGATCTCATCAACGGCGCGCCCGGCCGCCAGCTCATCTATCGGCGCCAGCGGCTGGTCACCCAGTATCTCCGCG